>NZER01000469.1 GCA_002690445.1 Candidatus Pacearchaeota archaeon | reverse complement strand
TGAAACCAGCGTCCAGCTTTATAGGCCCGATGCCACCAATGCGCTGGGCGAAGCCAGCGGCCACCGCTCTGGTATTAGCCTGCCTTTGCTGTTCTATAACAGAGCGTTCAGCAGCAGCCGTATCGTGCAGTGCCTTACGCAAGAAGACAAGCTCCCCACGCCATTGCACGGTCATCATATTAGCCGCGATCAGCTTGTCCTCGAATTCCGTCAGGGCCTTGAGCTGGTCGTTCAGCTCCTTGCGGATACTCAGTTTCTTGGCTATATCGCCCCGGCCCATTGACTCGAAGAACTTGCCAATGATACCAGCCCCACGCTCCTGAAATCCCGGCAGGCTTTTTTGTACTTCCTTGAATGCGGCCGCTAGAGCCGCCTGTTTGCCAGCAGCCTCATTGCCTGCCTTCGCCATACCATATAGGTCATCAATGACTTCACGCTGCGATTGCTCCCATAGGAAATAGAAATCGCCTGCTGTATCGGTCAAGTCTTGCAGCGCGTCTTTCAGGCCGCCAACCTCCTTGCCGATAGGAGCTGCTTGCCGTTGGTTCACCATCTCAAGCCGCCGCTCCATCCGCTTGCCCCACTGCTTGCGGCCTGCCCGCTGGGCGTCTTCCTCATTCATATACTGGCGGTAATGATCTATTTCAGCCTGTACGCCGCCTACGGGAAGGCCGGCAACATTCATCTCTCCCGGCCCCATCCCTTTAGACATACCTCGCAGCTCTGATAGGGCTGTAATGAGGTCATATATGGCGGTAATTATCGTTAGAAAAACTTTGCCGACAGCCGTCCCAACAGCCAACATGGCCTTGCCGATTGCCCAGACGATTTCCTTTACTGTTTCACCGTTAGCTTCCATCCATTGTGTTGCTTTAGTAATCCGGCCCAGAAGGTTCTCCCACGGCAGGCCTGCAGTGACTGCCTTGCCAAAAGCCTGTACGAGATCGCCCAGCAGACCCTTGACCAGAGCCAGCCGCCCAGCCAGCGACTCGCCGTAGGCACGGGCCACGCCGCCGACTTCCGTTTCCAGCTCTTTCAGAATTACTCGTTGGGCTGATACTATATCGCCCAGTGCGGCGAAGTTTTTGATCTGCTGGACTTGGACAGCCGAGAAGTTCACGCCTACCCGCCGCAGCCTCGTATAGCCCAGCACCGGATCGTTCAGGGCGATGCCCAGCTGCAGTACGGATTGCCGGAGGTCCTGATCGAATACCCGCGAGAGGTTGGCTGCAGCCTCCATGGCGTCGATGAACACCTTGCCGCCGATGTTCAGGAAGGTCGACATCAGGGCCTGCGCGTTGATTATCTCCTCGTCCCCCACGGCTATCAGATGCTGCATGGCGCTCGCCATTTTCAGCATCTGCTCGGTAGTGAATCCGGCGGCGTGACCCGTGGCCCGCATGACGGCCGCCAGCTTGGCCTCGGCCTTTTCCTGCTGTGCGGTCAGATACAATACCCCAGCGACAGCCCCGGCAAAGGCCAGTAGAGCCATGCGAGCGTGCCGCATAGCTGTACGGGTTGCAGCAGCAAAGGCCTTGACCGCTACGGTCATCTTAGCCATACCCTTCCTGACCAGATTGCCCGCACGGGCCATGCCCTTCTTGAGCCTGTCCATCCGAGCGAACAGTTCAACATATGCCTCGGCTATCTTTGCCATCGTTCTACCTCATAGCTCCCATTGTTTCATATTTGCTGCGGCCTTGGGCTTTGGCAGCACCCGTACCACCAGCGGCACTGAACATCTTGAACACCTTGGGCATCTCCTCCATCAGACCCTGCATCTGCGGCAGGCTGAGTTCAAGCGTTTCCTTGAAGCTCATCCCGTAAAAGTAAATCATCATCGCAATCAAGAACCACCAGTTGGTTGTATCTGGCCGCCGCTTGCCGTAGGGTTTGTCGTATCCTCCTCGCCCACGGTTATCCCGCTCAGACCCAGCACCATGGTCAGGGCGGCCACCATGTCCGGCACCAGATCCTCGACCTCCTCGAGCTTCAGGCCGTTGCTGTGCGGCTTGAGCGACTGCCAGAGGATGAACTTGGTGCCCTCGTAGGTCTGCATCTCGTCCATCATGGTCTGCATGGTGTAGGGCTGGGCCTCGATCTTGGCCAGCGTGCTGGATATCACGTCTGCCGACATATCGGGCTGGCGTTTGACCAGCTCCATGAAGCTGTCCTGTCGCTGGCTCTTGACATGCCTGCCCAACGCTCCGCAGACCTTCACGGGGTTGATGGGTGAAAACTTCAGCATCCGGCCGTCCTTGCCGGTGATCTCCGCTGGGGCTCCGCTGATCCTGCTCATATCCTTCGGTTCTACCGCCATTTCTTTCTCCTTACTTCTTCTTAGCCTCTCTACAACGCCGGCACAGGCCGTCCGGGGCCGTGCCGAACCGCACCTTGCAGTCGGTACACAGTCCGAGCGCACGTGGAGCATCGCGCTGAACGCTCTTATCAGAAGTTGGGCGTGTTTCCATAGCTCACCTCCTTTCTCAAGCAGAGGCTATGCTACGGTCAACGCACCGGTGCCTCTGAAGTTGACGGTGCAAACATTCGGATCTGCTGGATTGACGGTAACGTCCGCAGCAGTCACCACGGCATCACCACTGAAGGTCCGGCCCGTACTGGAAGTCAGCACCATGGCCGCACCGCCGCCGCCCGTGCCGTAGCCGGGCAGTACCAGCACAGTAGTGTCATCCAGGAAGCACTCGTAGCTCCCCGACCATCGCTTAAGCCCGGTCATGTACTCCGTCCAGGCCGTGGTGCTGGAGAAGTCCGTGATATCGTGCTCGTCGGCAACGATATTCAGGGTCCAGTTGCGCACGTTGGCCACGTACCCATTGACCAGAGTAACGGTTCCCGTATCACCAGTCGTAACAGCCATCGCAAATCCTCCTTTTAGGTTGCGTGTATCATCATCCGGTAGTCGATCACATACTGGTAATAGCCATCGTCCCAGCTAACCAGGTTATTCTCCCGCACCAGGCCGACAGTCGTGTAGCCCGAGCCCGTGAAGGTCAGGCTGGCAAAGTCGTAGGTGCTCATCAGTTTCTTGCCGATATCCATGATCTCCGCATTGGTCGCCGCGAATACCGAAAACTGTATCCGGGCCGACTCTACGGCCTTGGCAAACGTCCAGCCGGGTGTGTTGCTCACTAGGTCGAATACCCCGTAGGGAAACGAAGTCTTGGGATCAGCTCGCGTCTGGTACAGCCCGCCGGTAAGGGCGGCCACCAGCGTAGCGTCGTTGGTGAACTCGTCGTAGATAGCCTTCATCAGCTCATCCACGAGCCACCAGCCTCTCTATCTGTTTTCGATTCCCAAGGTCATCCAAGGCAGGGCGTAAGTAAGGCCGCTTGGGGATGTTCACCCGTTTCAGAAGAACATACATAACATCCATAGCCTTGCCTCGTATGCGAACCAGCAATGGGGGCCGGCCGGATCGTTGTATCATCGTCAGGTTATTGAAGGATTTCGGTCCTTCTGCTTTCTTGGCTGTCCGGTGTATCGGTATAGCCAGGGCTCTTGCGGATTTCGGCCTGACGACACCACCAAGCTCCTGAATACGCCCGTAGACCAGCCCCGTGCCTATCCGTGCCCGCAGCTCGCCCATCTCGTAGTCGATGCTCCGGGCAAGGGTGCCCGTGAGCCTATGCGGTTTTCCACCCGGCGGCCCCGGGGGCTGCCCGCCCCGGAGGCTGAGCTTTATCCGCCGCACCAGAAACTGGGCCGCGGTCTCGAGCCCACGCTGCGTCTTCTTCTCCACCTCCGTCAGGAATCTATTAGGCTCCCATCGTACCGGCATCAGCTCGACTCCTCGATGCAGTCTATAACCATCAGCCTACCCAGCTCATCGGTATCACGCACCGCTCGAATCCTAAACGTGCGGCTTCCGAATATAATCCTATCAGACTCCGTTATATTCGCGGGCACACAGTACACCCGATGGCTTATCTCAGCCCCTTCCTTGCCCATCGAAAATGCCTCATTACCACCGACCGGCTGTATGCGGCAGGGCATATTCACAATCGAGTTGGCCCATGATTCCTCGTAGCCGCCGGAGTTATCCCGCGTTGCCGTAGGCGTCTGTATATCTACAGTCGATACTAGCAGGGCCTCGATACTCACGGAGCTGCCTCCGTTCTCGGTGCAGTCCGTTTTGGCACTAATATCGGCGTGCTGTACAAGTCACGCTCCATTGCTTTTATCTGTTCCGACTGCAGGGCATTCAGGGCGGGATACTGTACGTTCCACATAAATAACCACTTGTCGAACTTAGCCAGCCTTGCATGCGTCCGTTCCGTTTCCAGCTTCGATGTCATCGATACCGTGCCTATCTTCTCCACGGCTTCCGTCCTCAGCCCACTAATTTTAGTTTGTAGTTGCGTATCAAGTCTCTCAAGATTGCCTTGGGTGCGTTGCTCAAGTTGATGTAAGTCTTCTTTTGCGTCCCGCACCCGTTGCCCGACGCTTTGGATTTGGAGATGCATATAAGTGAATAAAGCGATGAGGACCACAACCAGGGAAACCGTCTTTTGGTAGGAACCATTATTAGACGGCGATGGTGATTGGAGCACCTCAAGCACTCTCTCGGTTTCGTGGTCGTGTTCTGGCACATCGCATCTCCTAAACGGTAATGCGCTTATACTGGGCCAATCTCGCTTCAAGTTCGGTCATAAAACCGCTACTACCACCGGAGCTGCCGCTCTTGGCCGCCCATGCGTAGTCGCCCAGCTTCTCGGACTGCAGAGCTGGGTCGCGGCTGGTAGCGTTGTACATCCAGCGTACAAGGTCAAGGCAGGCCGCTTCTACATCTGCGGGGATCGTGCTGTAGCCGCCGGTATATTCTATCCAGATATTTTGCGTACCAGCAGAAAAACCGCTCGGTATCCACAACCTGCCTTTATCCGCATCCCACCGCCAGCCGCTTACCGACTGATAGGGCTGCTGCAGGTAGGCATATTCGTTCAGGGAATAGCTGGCCGGTAGGTCCAGGATATCGGCAGTCAGGTAGTCGCCATAGCCTAGCCCTAGAGCCGCCCAGCCGCCCGCTGTGGCGTTTATCTGGGCTGCCAGGGCTGTTATGGTGGTATAAGTCGAATAGGCGATATTAGCCGTTGTCGTGCCGCTGCTATCGTCATAGGTCAGGGTCAGGTTGGTGCCGTCGCTACGGACATCGGCATAGGTGGCTGTGCCTGAATTGCACCAGACGCCCAGAGTATTCAAGCGGCCTACCGAGAGCCTGCTGACCTTGGATACCGGCCAGTTATCCGGGTAATGGTACTGCCCGCCCTGGCCGTCATACTCTTCAGTATAGTCGCGGCTCTTGAACTGCCGGCCGCAGATATTCTCAATTTCGGCGGTAGCCGCATCGATTATCTGCTCGATCAGGTAGTTGTTGGTATATTTGAGCGTAACCTCAGCGCTTAGGCAGGAAGTAGCGGCCGTAATCTCCATATCCGTAGTCGCTGCTGCGGAGTTGCCGTAAAGCACCGCCCGATAGGAGCGGGTCAGGGCGTTGATGGCATCCACCATCTCGGTCAGCGTGGCGTCCGCCGAGAACAGGATAGTATCCGTGCCAGCACCCGTGCCGCCGGTCTGGACGAGTACCACAGATGTAGATGTGACCTCCACAGTAGCTGCCGTGCCGTCGCCAGTATGGATCACGCTCATGGCTGACTCCAGCGGCTGATTGCCGTAGAGCCGCAGATAGGCCTTGGCCTTGGCCAGGCTTGTCAGGGCATACGTTCCCACGGCCATTATACCACTCCTGTCGTATTTGCTAATTCTCTAGCTTCGGCAACATCTATCAAAGCACACTTGTTATTATCCTCGGCATGGACTATCTCACGAATAATATTAATACCTACCTCACCCAAGAAACAGTTCTTGACAAGCTTACTACCATCACTGAGCTCAATCCAATTCAATCCTTCACCAGTCATATCCAGAAATTGAGTTTTCCAGCTTTCTGGAATAACTGTCCCGACAAAGATATGAATATAAATACCTCTATTTGAGTAGCTGTTCGCTGCCATTATACATATGCTCCTTGGGCATAGAGAGCTTGGATTTCACCAGCCGAGAGTTCTCGGTTGTAGAGTTGGGCGTTGTAGATAGAACCGCTGCCGATGAGGTGATTTATGCGGAGTGCACTAGTGCCCGCTTCCATAGCGATATACCCCGCTTGTTTCGAAGCCCCCCCATCATTTAAGTCCCCATCCAAGTAAAAATGAGTATTTGTTTCGTCAGAATCGCCTGCGTAAGTGAATACCCAACAATGCAATTCACCATCAACAGGCGAACTACTGTATCTACTTATTGCTTTATTGACACTTGCGTCTTCCATCCGCAACTTCAATTTCCCGTTTAATTCTAACCGCACATAGTATTCATTTTCAGCATCGAAGTATTTATCAATCACATATCCATTAGCAATCGGTACTTCCCAATCAGCCCAAACAACGAGCGACATCGGGCTATCATTTGAACCATCTCCAAAACTAAAATCAGCATGGTCACCGAAGCCGATTGTATGTACTTGATCCATCCACAACCCGCTGCCCTTGAAGCTATCGCCCAGCGTCTTGAGCGGAAAACCAGTGCAGTTCTCAGTATCGGATGTAGCAGAACCTTCGGCGGTTTCCGTGCCGGAGCTGCCCACTGATACTGTTCTGGTATAGCGAAAGATTACATTGTTGGTGTCTATTTCTTGGCCGTAGGGAACTTCGTCGAGTTTCCAATATGTCAAGTCTATCGTTTCACCGCCTGTGAGCAAAGCTCGTAAGTCTGTGGCGAAAGTCTCGAAGTTCATATCCGCATCGTGCCAAGCGTCCCGTATGCCCTCACGCATAGTCTGGTCAACCGTTCCGGCACTTGATAAGTCCAACAGGCAGAAGGGGCCGAAGGTGTC
>NZER01000468.1 GCA_002690445.1 Candidatus Pacearchaeota archaeon | reverse complement strand
TCACCTTGAACCCGTTGTACTGGAAGCATGAGCCTCGGAGTTTGTCCAGCCTGTGATCTTCTAGCAAGAGGGTACAGCTCACACGGCCCATAGGGACCACCATCATAGGCTCCAGCTTGACTAGAGTACTACGGAGGTTGGCCTGTAACTGCAAGCCAGTCTCCGTAAGCACTCCCTTTGTATTCATTATGGTATTCTCAGGTGCATCCCTTGGATTGACACATAGTATGTAGACGTCTTGGGATGATAGTCCAGCGTGAGACAAGATGAGGTGGAGGTTCTGCCCACCTCGTCCTGATATAATACTACCGTCTGTGTATGCTCTGCTAGCTGGGCGATCTACTATTAGAATTAGCTTTGCTTTAGGATTACCCCAAGTCATGATATGTTCTCTCGTAAGTGTGTTAGGAACTTGGTTTTGTCCTCATCGGACATAGACTCCATAGCTTTTAGGATGGAGGAGTAGTCATTGAGTCTAGTCTTGCTTACAGTGCGCTTGGTACGCTTGCGTTCCTTGCGCTCGTAGACATTGACGTACTCCGCCTTGTCCTGATCATTGGTGCTGAGCATAGCTTGCAACTCAGAGTCACTAAGCTCAAGCAGGTGTTTACTGAGGTGTGTTAGACGCATCAGAATGGTAGCTCGTCACTGAGTCCATCACCATGGTAGCTAGTTAGCGCAGCACTATCGTCTTCTTCTGATACTTTGTAGAAGTGATCAGTGCGACCTTGGGGGCAGTTTTGGGATAGCATCCAACAGGACCTAGATACACTACGAGGTCCATGTCCCCAGCTTTCTTCACTATGCCCACAATTGGAGCATTGTACCACTACCTTAGGTTGCTCTATCCCATTATCATTTGTGTCTTCAGTGTACTGCACTGAACACTTAACTGACTTTTTCTTATCCATGTTAGTTTACTAATTCAGAGGGTTCATCATCACGAGTGGACAGTTCGCCAATTATCTCTTCCAGTATACTACCAGACATAGTTATACGAGCTATCGTACGACGGATCTCTTCCGTTAGTAGCTCGTCACGATCAAGTAGGTTATCCATTAACTTAGGTATATCTTTTCTAATCCACAGTTTAATTACCATCATAAAGTAGTGCTGTAGTTCATAGGAGTCCATCTTCTTGATATCCTTGCCTAGTATCAGTGCTTCTGGGCTCATAAGCGTTCAGCTCCATCATCGTACTCTTCATCTTCCTCAGGTGGAGGTAGGTCACCCCACTCTTCGTCTGTGTCCTCTTGCTCTTCGGGAGGAGGCACTACTTCTAGTGTTACTCTGTTCATACTTATCTTTCTAGGTCGCGCACAGCAGACACAAGTCTGTCTAGCGTACCACTGATGAGGTGTAGTTCGTAAGAGATTTCTCTGAGGTGCTTGGTTTGCTGTTGTTCTAGCGTGGGTTTAGGAGTTTCGGTTACCAGGGGTAACGCATCAAGATCAACATCAAGTGACTTCTTTGTCATTGTATCCTCGTTAGTTAGTGTGTGGTTGGTGGGAGTAGACCGCTGACAGTTCGCCAAGCTCTAGGAAAGCAGGGACACGATTAACCCCGGCTATAGGCTTGGCAGGAGGGCGCATCTACTCCCGGTAGGAGGTTATTAATTGCGCCACCTCCTACTGGGCGCTGAAGAAGTATCCCAAAACTACTTCTTCTTTTTCTCCATGTCAGCGAAAGGAGCAGGATCAGCATCAGAGGGTGCAACAAGTTCTGCATCCGCTGAAAATTGCGGGTAGCGTATTCTGTTGCGGTTGATACCGTTTTCATCCTGCTCTACTACAATAGAGCAACTAGCTTCCTTACCTATTGCCATGTGGACAGCAACGTTGGTACTATCAGCAGGAACACTGAAGGTAATGCACCATCGCTTGAGATCAAGCAGTCTGCGCTTTGCCATCTCAGGTTCCATATCCGAAGTAGGAAACATAATCCAGTCGTTTACCAGACTGAATTCATTGCTACTACCGATGATTTGGTAGGACACAGCAATCATTGGAGCACCCTTCTTGGATGCCTTAATGTCTGCTTTGATAACCTTGACGTCATAGAATCCAGCAGGTGCTGCTGCACGTTCTGCTACTTCACCTATGTCGGCAAGAAGGATTGTACTAAGGTCTACAGATTCCATATAGATCTCCTTTATGGAAGTTTGAGTTTAGCTAGGACAGAGCCTAGCCCGTACTTGGTAGGTTCACCCCCGTCCTTGATGGTAGCATCCACGTAGTACGAGACATCCTCAAATGATCTGCGTATACGTAGGTTCTGCTCATCCGGACGAGTCATCAAGATAAACCTGTCCTCTTCCTCAGTACTCTTGGACATACACTTATATATGTCACTAAAGAGCATCGGTACACGAGTCTTCAGCTGACCTGTGAGTACTAAGTCCATGATCTGTCTGCCACTAAGTTCATCCCGCTTTAGCTCATCATGAGCAGTACAATACAGGATGATAGGTAATGCAGCCAGCTTCCGTACCACGTTCTCTACATTTACTATCTGGGCAGACCAGTCATCTTGCTGAGGCTGGCAACCCATACGGTTGTTGATGTAGAGAATCCTATCCATAATGGCCTTGCTCATAGAGGTTAGGCTATCTATAGCTACTACGTCAAAGCCGAGAATCTGTTCGGACTTAATGATTTCATTGAAGTCCTGGCGGAAGTTCTCGTATGCAGTAGGTGCAGTGCCTTCTTCTGGAGCTACTCTGCCACTCTGGTTAGCTTTTGTAGACAGCGAGCGTGTAGCTATCTCAACATCATCAGGTAGGTAGAGCTTATAGCTAATGCTAGGATCTCCAGCTAGTGAGTTGATGCTGTTCTGCTCAAACGCAAACACCAGTTTCTTACCAGGGATCGTGCGTAGTTGCATAGTCTTGCCACTACCTGCTGGTCCTATCATAAGAAAGCTGGGATGCTCACGTTTGTACGCCCCTGCACTATTCAGTTCAACTGGCATCAGGCACCTCAACGTAAGGTGTCCATGCCCGCTCGACAAAGCCTGAAGGTGCGTTACCAGCGAGTATCCCATTCTCATTCAACAACTCTTCATGATCAGGATACATACGACACAGATCCACATAAGCACACTTACCGTACTTACCTTGGCATGAGTCTGTGTTGCGTAGCCAGTGGTTAGTCTCCATAGCTTTGTCAAACTCAGCAACGTACTTAGTAACCTCATGATGCCACTGCTGTACTAGCCGTTCATCATAATAGATTGGGATACGTTTGAAGTAGAACTGAGTCTTGTGGACCAAAGCAGCATCAACATAGACACCTACTATGGGCCGTGGGTCTTTAATCTCACCTTGACTCTGCAACCAATGTAGGGCAAACATATACCCTTCTATCTGAGAGTTAGGTGAAAACGAGTCTACAAAAGCAGACTGGAAACCAGCGGTCTTGGAGTACAAGGAGGAAGTTTTATGCTCTACTAGCCATAACCCCTCATCGCTTGCGATTATCTTGTCCATCCTGCCACCGTACCAGTACTTCGTAGACTTGTCGTCCAACGGTACTATGAATGGTGCCTCACTCTCGACTAGCTCCCAGCTATCCAAGATTGTAGACATATCCATATAGTACTGTATAAGCATATTCTTAGCACGTATCGGAGTGCGCTTGGGATCACTTTCAAGATCCTCAAAGGTTGGCTCAGCAGGATAACCTGCCTCAGTCCAGTCCTTCAGAAATGCCTCATATGCTACGTCAATCAAGACTTCCAGAAAGCCATCACTAGCACGAACCTTATTCCATTCGACTTTAGACATGGTAGCAGTCTCTTGTCTGGTCGTATAGTATAACTTATACAACGCATCAAGAGCACTATGCCACCCTCTACCGAATGTAAGGCTTGCTGGCTCAGGCCCGTCTGTAGCCCAGTCTTTGACGTAACGATACAAAGCCCTTCTACGGCAATCACGAAACGAACTGATAGTACTGTTATCCAGCACTAACTCTGTTTCATTGCGTAATAACATAGCTTTGTATGGGAAGTGAGGCGACACACAGGGCCGCCTCGTGGTGTGTTAGCCCTTGAGAGACTTGATAAGAGCAGCCCGGTCATCCGGAGGGAGTTTGTCTGCTTGCTTCAAGAGCTTCTCTAGTGGTGACATCTTCTCACGGCCACGCTTGGACAGATCAGCATTACCTACTGCCTCACGTACTTCGTTAGCGGACTTACCACCTACAATCTGCGCTCTACCACGCATACCGAGGTATGACTTAGCTCCACGCTTGAAGAAGTACATCACATTATCTTCACCGTGTAGTTCAGCAGCTTGCTGAATGTCATCACCAAAATCGAACCCGCACTCTACTGACACAGGTTCAGTGTCCCCTGCTGGAATAGCAGAGAACGTCATGTTTTCATTAGCCATATATACTCCTATTGGCTGAGATTAAACTCGTACAAAGCACGAGCAACGGAAGTACCCCACTGCTCCTTACGAAGCTGGGTGTACGCATTTAGGAGAGCAGACTTGGCTTCTGCTGTTCCTAGCTTAATGACCTCTTGTACTAAGGGATCATCAAGACGAGAGAGGATCTGCTCTTCATCAGAGCTGGCCTCTATATCTTGTGTATCTATGGATACTGCTGTGGCTAGACTAGAAGACGTTGTTTGCTGTGGTGCTTGTGGCACCTTAGCGAGTGCTTCTTCTATGGCTTGTGATATGTCTTGGGGAGGTGTTTCTGTGGTAGGCCGGAGAGTCATGGAAGGTAGTGTAACGTCCATGCCTAGGTTGCCTCGCACTCCTGCCATCCGCTCTGCTACCTCCGCAGTGGTACGCTCAGGTACATGACCGTCTCTACGGAGAGTAGCAATAGCTTCAGTGAGAACGGTAGCGAGCACACTAGCTGGGCCTTTACCTGTGGTACTGGAACCAAAAGCCTCTATTGCATCGTATGCTCCGACCACTGTTGAGTGGGAGACTCTTATGTGGTATACGCCAGTACTCACGTTGTCTATAGCCCTTTCGAGTTGGGAAGTCGCACCTTTACGATCTTCCCTGTTTCTGTCTCGTTCCCTCTTTCTCTCTGATGCGTCCATTTTAGCATATCCTTATCTGGTGTCAATAGTTTTTTGTATATAAAATAGATTGCAATGAGTGTGCCGTACATTAGGTACATCTTGATCTTTCTAGTTCATCGGTCCACTCTGCCATGTCCCTGTCCTGTTCCCTGTTGCGTGGAGTTTCGACAAATTCAATATAATCATTGTGAAACTCTTCATAGTTACACAGTACGTCCTTGTAGAACCGCTCAAGCAACTCTACGAGTTCTATCTCAATCCGATCATTTGCCTTAAGCCAAGCCATCTTAGCCTCAATGAGATCACCTATAGTGTCATCATTGACCTCTGGACCTTCAGGCTCATCCGGAGGCTCTAAGTGTAGATCCATCATTTGGTTCCTTTCAGTAAGTGTTCTAACAATTTAGCTTTATCACTATCTGATAGCCCGTCTGTTATATCCTTTGTCTCTTCCACGGTAGGCTTTTCTCTGTTCTCCAAGCCTCGCTTCATCATCTTAGCATGATGCTCTGCTCTAGCTTTACCTTCATCACTACGATACCAAGGTATAGCATCATTAAGGTATTCCTGTATGTAGTCTTCACAGGCTTGCCTCAATCCTTCACGGTCCTTGAGGGTGATCTCTATCTTGGGATGCCAATACGGTAGGTCATGACGCTTGTTTGCCATGTTGATTAACTCACAGCATAAGCGTGACATAAAGCCATCCATGTCAGTCTTGATTATCTGATATGGGTGAACTCCATCTGCGTAGCCTAGCTTACGTAGACGTTCCTTAGTTTCTCTAGCGTCTGCTAGGTAAGGGTAAGTTCTTGCGTGGGTCGGCATGATCCCTTCTTTAGAAAGTTCTTAACTAGCTCAACAGCTTCTTCCCTTGTGAACTCAGGGTCGAGTGTTGGTCTGTAGTATTTGTCAAACAAGTCTAGTTTGCCAGTGTGTGTGGCATGAATTTGGTATGCTAAGTCTGCTATGCGATCTTTGAGAGGTGCGTACTGGAGCTGTCTCTCAAGGTATAGGTTGATGCAGTAGTACAAGGCAGGTGGTCGCTTAGGTAGCATGATCTATGTAGGGTAAAAATTGTGTACCTGGTAATAGTCATGCAATCGCCATGCCAAAGTTGGCGATAGGCAAAATTAATTTTATTAGGATACGCCCTGTGTAGTGACCTGTGTCTTACCACCTCTCTTTGTGTAGTAAGGCTCATCTATCAGGGCAGTTGTTATACCATCATCACTTGTGGAGAACCACTCGCTATAAACATGACGGTTAGCTTCGTCATCCTTCACAAACAAAAACCAATCATTCACTTCTATAGGTACTCTGTGTCTGTACTCTCGCTCCAGTCCCCACTGCTTATGCTTTTTGCAAAGTATAAACAGCATCTGCTCAAAGTTCTCTTGATAGTACCTACAAGGGATATTGAGCCAGTCCAGAATACCATTCAGACGTTCACGTGTGGTTGGTGTTGGCCAACCAGCTAGTGACAACATCACAGCTTTGTACCTGTTATCTGTCTTACGACAAATCGCATTATTATGTAACCAAATAGTATTACCATCAGTCTGTGTGTTACCACAGATTTTGGTATTACCTTTGGCCCAGGCACTTACCACGGTTTCTGTTACTTTCCTCATGGTGTCCTTTCTGCCTACCGCCTAAGGTGGGCACTGAGCTGTTATAGTTTTATATCTTTGTGATACTCGCACTCCAAGATCTCTCTAAACCTTGGGTGCTTTCCACCCCCTTGCATTAGTGACCATGTGCTCCAAGACGCTAGATAGTCTTGGATTGCACATACTGGGATTATACGGAGGCATCTTCCGCATATGAGTCCCCGTAGCCTAGTCTCTCCAGCTACCCCATCATGTAGCATTTGAACTAAGGTGCTTCTAAGCAACTCATCGTGTAAGACTCGCTGTTTAGCGTACTGAGCGGTCATGGTATTGTAAGACTTTATAAACTCATCTAGTTTGCTAGACATAGTGTCCTTTCTGTCCAATGCCCACCGTAGGCGGTGCGGTGCTCCTGATAGCATGGCCTTGAGTTGGTTAAGAATTGATTAGGACTGACTCGGTGTTGTGCCATGTATAATGGCAGCAATCATACTGTTGTAAAAGGACTGTTCTCTGTAACCAAGGGTCGGGGCAAGGCGTTCCAGCACCTTGTCTCTATCAGCTTCAGCTACAGCATTTATAAG
>NZER01000467.1 GCA_002690445.1 Candidatus Pacearchaeota archaeon | reverse complement strand
TTGCATAAAGTTTTCAACCGTGCTAAACTCATGTAAGTCGCAGATAGCGACGCAAGTTTTAGCGAGGTAAAAAATGCACACCATCGAGATTTATAAAGCAGGAAAGTTTTTCCTGCGACTCCAATCTCCAAATAAATTTGCGGTCATAAAGACGGCAGCGGAGTTCCTCAACGTCAACGCCGTATGGGTCAACCAGTGTCTCGGCGTCGGCTTTGCGAGACCACTTAACGGCACACTTGACTTCACCCTTAAGTACGAGGTAATAGACTAATGGATTCACTAAAAGTTACGTTATCCCATAACTTCCTCTCTGAGTTCGAAGCTTCAGAGGTCGACCCGTACCGGGGCGACCACGAAGAATGCACCGATGACGGCGTCACCGATTGCCACAGCAACGGCGGAGTACATCCAGTCGGAGACGGTTGGCACTTAGCCGTAGCCGTTATTGAGGAAGCCCACGACCGAGCCGATAAGGGAGCCAGAAAAAGATACCAGCGCAAGTACGGAAAAGACGCCCACGGATGGGCTGCTTGGAGGGTCGAGGTCGAGATCCCAGACGCTGCGGTCTGCGCTATTATTTCGATGCTAGTCAACGACATAGATAAATGGACGGGGTGGTTCCAATACGGCGACATGAGCGCAGGTGCTTACGTCAAGGTTGGCGGGAACTTGCTAGCCAAAGCCCGGGACTACCGGGATGAAAATAACCTAACGCCAGACAGCGAATATTGGTTCAACTAAATCGAGGTATCAAATTGACTTATCAGAACGAAGATTTTATCCCGTCAGGCTACGGTCTCTGGGAGATGCAAATGGAAGATGAAATCGCTCACGAAGATTCTATCGCCATAGCTGCTGGAAATATGTGTGGAATGTGCAAGAGCGTTTTCCACTCATCCGATGAATGCGAGACGAAGTCCTCAACCAAGTGTTCACAATGTGACAGCGCAACAATCAACGGCGTCTATTCTCACGAATTTGGATGCCCGAATCGAGGTAACGAAAATGGATAGAAAATTACTCATACAGGCGATGCAGGATCCCGAGGTAGTGGCAGGCTGCTTGGCTATTCTCTACGCCGCCCAGACGCCCGGGGAGCGGGATAACCGGGTCACTGTGGTGCAGAACGGCGCAGGCTTCAACGCTTTCGACGCCGGGTTCGGATCATCACTCGCTGAGCAAGCGATCGCAGGGCGACTTTCAGCCAAGCAGGTTGGAGCCGCCCGCAGCCTGCTGCGCAAATATGTCAGACAGATCTCCCGTGTGGTCTCAGAGCCGCCGCGGATCCCATTGCAGGTATTCACCCCCGGTGCGCCGCCCGTCGCCCGTCCGATCGAATCAGACCTCATGGAGATAGCACTATAAATTGCTCAGAATACGGTTAGCAAAAAGTTGACAAACCGTTTTCAGACCCATATACTCATATACGTCAGGGGCGAGGTAACGCCCCGGCGAGGTAACAATCAACAGGGGACGCTAAGAATGCTCACGAAAAAACAGAATGCACTGCTCAACGCCGACGGGATTATCAAGAACTTAGGTCAAGACCCAGAGTTCTGGATACAGGCAGAAGTTTTCTGCGCCAAAGAGGTCGCCAAGTTCGGACTTCAAGGCATAGAGATCGTTCACTCGACCCGAGAGCCAAGAGGCAAACTCGCTCACTACGAGCCATGGACAAGTCGGATGGTTATTTACTACACGACCAGCCGACCAGCCAAGTTCATCTTCAACAGCGTTATGCACGAACTAGCGCACCACATACATCACGGACTTATAAGGGAGGCACGCCAGTCAAAGAATTGGGAAGAATCAGCCCGACTGCAAAAGGGCGGACGAGTTCACGGACTCGGATTCAAAGAAGTTATGACAACCCTAGAGCACGAAAACGCTCCAGAGGTTCCACATTCACCGTGGGGGAACGCCGGTTGCAGAGGTTCCTCACGACTGTCCAAGAAAGATTGGGCACAACGTTATTCAGTAAAGGTTTGCGAAAAAATGGCAAAAGCCACAACAAAAAAGAATACAGCTAAGACCTCCACCCCAAAGACTGTCGCTAAGGCGGAGCAGCCCACGTTCAAGGTTACGATCTACATTGAAGCTGCGATGTCCTCGTCGATCAAGGGCGTTGTTTACCCAGCGCAGGAAATCACAATTTTCTCGACCGCCAAAGACGAGGTCTCAGCCAAGCTGAAAGCAGTCCGGTCATTCGGTATCGGACGGCGGACGGATGTCAAGTACACCGTCAAGGCAACCCCGAGCAAGGCTCCAAAGGTTGCGGCTTACAACCCCAGCAAGTAGCCACACACGCCACGCAGTCCGAGCCGGGCATAATCACCCGGCTCGGTCTCTGCGCAGGCTGTGTGAGCGTCTCAGCGTCCCGCTAGTTACCACCGCTCACACATCCTGCGCAGGGATCTCCCCCCAGCATCACTAATCAATCGAGGTATATATATGGCTCTTAGAAAAATCCCAAACCTCAGGCAATTCGAGCGTGGATTCTTAATCACGCCATCCAATGAGGATAACCCACTCGGCACGTTCGTGGAATTCGATCAAGTCGACGAGCACCAGCACCGTCACTCTGGCACATCACTCAAGTTCAAGCAGGCTCTTGTCGGTGGGAATATCGAGCCGCTTCATTTTGCTGAATACTACCGAGGATCGCTCTCGGATGATCACGAAGATTATTTCTGGGACATTTACGGGAATGAGGATGCTAGTTTTCAATACAACGATGAGGATCCACCGACCGTAAACATGAGGGCGTCAACGATGCTCGGTTACGAAGTTTACGGGAACATCATTTTTGTACCCCGATCATGGAGACTCGAAGATGAAGGATAATCACACAGGCGATACACCACACGGGTCGACTAATAACCCGGGTCTGGTCCCCAACGACGTCTCTGTGGACAGGGGCGCAGTCAGGGCTAGTCTAACCCGGTGGCTTAGATCCCCTCAAGCGGTGAGGTTCCCTGCAACAGCCAGAGCAATAGATCACTACATCTCGGCTCATAGCGACTGCACTCAATGTATTCTCGGGTGGGTCGAGGTTATCAGTGAACTCCATAAAAGTTGACGAAAAGTATGCGCGGGCTTATAATCAACAGGTCGGAATTTACGACGCAAAGTAATCACAAAGAAATCGAGGGAATCACCCCCAAAAAATGTCAGGAATATTATGCCAATTATATGGACACCGAAACGAATCAGAAATCTCAGGGCTATCACCCGTCACTCTCAGGCATCGTTCGCCGAAGCCATCGGGGTGTCCCGGGTCTCAATATCTAATTGGGAAGTAGCCGTCAAGACCCCAAGCGCACGGCACCAGCGTGGGATCGACGAGATTGCATCAGCAGCGGGCGTCACACAGCGTCAGCTAGATAGGTAAAACATGTCAATCGAGGTAACAGCAAAAGCCCAGTCGGGAGAGATCCGAGCGTCAGCCCGGTATCCTGAGGGCAAGTTTCTCAAGCAGGTCGCAGGCGCAAGATGGGACGGGGTGGGCAAGGCTTGGAAAATCCCCGCCACAATCGCCAATGCGATGTCACTCCGCCTAGCGGTCAAAGAGCGTGGTTATACGCTGCTCGGAGATTCAGCTATGGCGAATCTCATCCGTGCAGCCGTGAAGCAATCCACAGCCGCCGTAGAAGTCAAACAGTCCGGTACGCTCGATCAGCCCGCCAAGCGTGTCTACGACGCATGGAGACACCAACTGGAGGCTTATAACTTTGCCGCCGGGGTCGATTCAGCGATGCTCAACATGGAGATGGGGACAGGTAAAACCAAAGTCGTCATCGACCTTATTCAAAACGACCCAACAATCCGGGTCGCAGTCGTGATCTGCCCAACGTCGGTGGTAGGGGTGTGGCAGCGGGAGATTGAAAAGCACGGATCCTCAAAGGTCGGGTGGAACGTCCCGATCCTCAAAGGTTCTGTGGCTAGACGGGCGGAGCAGGCGTCACAGGCGGTTGCCAGAGCAGGCACGGATACAACGGTGCTAATCGTCAACTATGAGGCTGCATGGCGGGAGCCAATGGCAAAGTTCCTCAAGGATCTCCGCCCGGACATGACAGTGTTCGACGAGATCCACAAGATCAAGAGCGCAGGCGGACGGGCGTCCCGGTACTGTCAGCTATTGGGCGCAGCAAGTCGTCGCCGTATCGGTCTGACCGGAACGATGATGCCAAGATCCCCACTCGATGTTTATGGTCAATTCCGGGCATTGAACCCGGGCGTATTCGGGACATCAAACGCACGGTTCAAGGCTCGCTATGCCATCATGGGCGGGTATGGCGGATACGAGGTTGTGGGGTATCAGAATGAGCAGGAACTCAGGGATAAGATTCAATTTATGACATACGAGGTTGGAGCCGACGTGCTCGACCTACCGGAAGCCACGCACGTATACCGAGAATGTGAATGGGGATCTTCAAAGGGGCGCAAGGCGTACCGGGATCTCTTGGCTAACTTTTACGCAGAAGTCGATGAGGGTATAGTTACCGCTGGGAACGCCCTTGTGAAGCTGCTCCGCCTCCGACAACTCACAGGGGGGTTCCTGCACACCGATGGTGACGAGGATCCTGTGGAGGTCGACACCGCCAAGCAAAAATTACTTACCGATACGCTTGAAGATTTCGGCGATGAACCAGCGGTTGTTTTCTGCCAATTCACCCGGGACGTCGACGCCGTTCATGCGGCTGGGAAAAAACTAGGTAAGAAGGTTCTGGAATTATCAGGCAGGGTAAAACAGAACTTTGAATTTCAAGCAGGTGAGGGCGATATTTTAGCGGTGCAGATTCAAGCCGGTGGCGTCGGGATCGACCTCACACGGGCTAGGTACTGCGTCTATTATTCCATCGGGTTCAACATGGGCGAGTACCTGCAAAGTCTTGCCCGGGTTCACCGCCCGGGTCAGAACAGGCACGTCACCTACGTCCACCTGATTATGCGGGGCACGGTCGACCAGCAGGTCTACAACGTATTGGACTCCCGGGCGGATCTCATAGAGGCTGTCATGTACGGGGATAGGGGGTAGTCATAAAGTTTATAATCGGTTAGCATATAAGACCCCGAAAATTTCGGGAGTAAATGAATCGAGGTAACAGTGGAAATAAAAACATCAATGCAGGGCAAGACACACTATGATGCGACACGGTCACACTCTGATGCGACCGTCGACACCGATGTCATCATTGAGTTTGCCGAGCGTAAGCATCAGATCAGGGAAGCGGAGTTAAAGGTCAAGCGAGACGCTGCCAAACTCAGGGACGATGAGGCGGGGATCCTCGCCATGCTTTCACATGCCGGTGTCCCGAGAATTACGGTCGACACCAAATATGGAAGCCGCACCATCGGATTTATCCGAAACGTGTTTTCATCCAAGAAAAAGGGGGTGTCAACCGAGGAAGTTGTGGCGGTGCTCGACGAGTTAGACTTGAGCGATTTTCACAAAGAATCCATCACCCTGCAATCCATCAACGCATGGCTGCGAGAGCAGCATGAAGAAGGTAACGAAATTCCAGAGCCGCTTACTGCGGTTCTAAACACTGAGCCCTCATACAGGGTCGGAGTAACAAAGTCATAATGGCAACAAAGAAAACAACCGCTGTGGAATTAGCAGCATTAAGTGAATTCCGAATCGCTACGCTAGGTGGTCAGAACGTCCGTCAGATCGTCGAGGCGAACACCGGCGGAGCGATAACCCTCGGGGATCTAACGCAGGTCACAATCCCGTCAGGCGGCAGCACCACATTCGAGATCGCCAACCCGATAGGCGAGGATGAGGATGTCAAGTCAATCGAGGGAGTTCTTATTTACTGGAACGACCGACGGTCATACTGGCAGCGGGATTTAGATGATCTCGTCGAAGATGAGGATCGGTCGCCAGACTGTTTCAGTGCGAACGCTGTTGAGGGTGTGGGTTCACCCGGCGGGGATTGCAGGACTTGTCCTCTAGCAGCATGGGGTTCAGCAAAGGACGGCGGTGGGCAGGCTTGCAAAGCCCAACGGCTGTTCTTCCTCCTACGCCCCGGGTCGATCATGCCGATCGTCCTCAGGGGTGCGCCAACCTCAATCGCACCGAGCAAGAAATACCTGTTCGGGCTGGCTTCGGAAATGACCCCATACTGGGGCATCACCACAAAGATCAGCCTTGTAAAACAGGGCACTGGGGCGATCAAGTACGCCACTCTCGACTTTGCCGCAGGGACGCCATTACATGGCGGAGACCTTGCACTCATCGAGAGTTACCGGAACGACCTGCTCCCGGCACTTGAAGCCAGCACAATCAACCCACCGGCGAGGTCGGTTGTATGTAATGGCGACGAGGTGGATCAAGAGAACTTAACAGAACTCTAAAAAACCGATCCACAACCAGCCCGCCCGGGTCGCCCCCGGGCGGGCAGAAAATTCAATAATGTCAGACCAAACTCGCCGCTTTTTAGATCACCTTTATCCCGACGGGATCCCACAGTCCCAGCACTTATTACTGTGGACGATGCCCGGCAAAACCTCATATTGGTTTACCAGCCTTGACGAGGCGAGCGACTCACTCGAATACATGGGTCAGAAAAATGTCTACATAGGATGTGGATTAAGCCCCAAAGATTTCGGCACCACACGCCGGGCACTCGCCAAAGACGTGTCCGGTATACCCGGGCTGTGGGCAGACATCGACTATGGCGGGTCAGGGCATAAGGGCAAGAAGTACCCGCCAACCCAAGAGTCTGCGCTCCGCCTGCTCGATGAACTTGCCATCCGTCCGTCACTCATAATCCACTCAGGGAATGGATTGCAGGCGTGGTGGCTATGGGATAAGCCGTGGATATTTTCAACAAAAGACGAGCATGATTATGCAGCGTCTGTGAGCAAGGCGTGGGGCGAGGTACTGATCAAGGCAGGCGGGGAATACTCGGTCGACTCTGTGAGCGACCTCTCACGGGTTCTCAGGCTGCCGGGTTCCGAAAATATCAAAGATCCTGCGAACCCCAAACCCGTCCGTATGCTTATCGAGGATGGACCACGATGGAAAGACCATCAGCATTTCGTCAAGGTCGCTGGGATAGATCTAAGCCCGGAGGATATAAAGCCTGAGAAAAATGTCACAACTAAAGTTTCAGCAAATCTCCCAAAGGGCGATCCGCCCGGGGCGAAAATGACCATCCTTTGGTCGATAGATCCTCAGGCTAGGGATTGCTGGCTCGGGGAGCCTGCGCCATGGTTAAGAGATCAGAGCGATTCCAGCAGGGATCTTTCGATCGCCACCCGAGCAAGCATGGCGGGGTGGAACGATTTGGAAATCGGGCAACTATTATTGGCGGGGCGAATTCACAGGGGATCCGACTTGAAGCATCCGGGCTATTACGACCTGACAATCCGTAAAGCCACGCAGAACAGCAACAAGCCGCTTCATGTTAGAGAGGCTGACGAATCTCTAGGGATTGATCCAGATAGTGCCACGCCAGAAGCCCGGTTAGAAAAAATCTCAGAACTTATTGGCGTAGATCCTGCGATCACAAAACTAACCAAGACCGATGGGGATCCAGTGGTTTATCGGATGTATTGGAAAGGGCGGAAGATGGAACTCGGCGACGGCGGCGGGATCTTGGAGCAGTCCAAGTTTCGCAAGATCATGTTCGACCTAGCAGGGGTTGTGGTTCCACGACGTAAAAATCCAGAGTGGGACAAGATCGCCCAGATGTTCGCTAACTGCGTGACGGTGTTGGAAGTCGGCGCAGAGGGCGAGGCGACGTCACAGGTCGAGGCTTACCTTGAAGCGTATTTCGAGGCGTTCGGTGGGGATCTGAGCGACAACTGGAAGGTCAGGGCACAGGAACGGGAACCGTTCATAAAGGATCACAAGGGTGAAGATCGTTTGTATTTCACACTTACCGGAGCGCAGGGGCTTTCAAGTTTTGTTTGGAGTAATTACGCCGTGAGACCTAACGCCTCAAAATTTGCAGGGATCCTGCGAGAACTAGGGTGGAGACCAGAGAAGGTAAGCATCAGGAATGGGGACGATGCATTCAAGCGATCGCTGTGGTTCAAGACGGTCGGAGCGAGGGCATAACTCGGGTCGTATACGTGCGCACGCGAGACAGAAAAAAAAAGTTTTTAAGGGGCACAAGGGCACAAATAAACTATGGGTAAACCGAATGTAAACTATGCAATCTCAAAACGATGTAGTCACTACAAAAAAAAAGTGGGTGACCACAATGTAAACTTTGGGTGCCCACAATTTGGATATAAGGTACATCAGACCGAAGCCCTGATTAATCGAGGAACATCAGCCCGTGTGTAATACGGGGAGGATTTTATGCAGACAGAGTTCAGAGTAATTGGACCACCCGGCTGTGGCAAAACGACATTCTTGTCACGGGAAGTGACAAAGGCTGTGGATCGGTACGGCGGTGACAATGTCATGGTGGCGGCACTTACTAAGACAGCCGCCGCTGAGGTTGCCGGTCGTGGAGTCCCAGTAAACCCCAAGCGAATCGGCACACTACACGCTCATGCTTATCGTGCCCTCAACTATCCGAAACTCGCTGAGACCCGGGAAGGCGTGGAAGCGTGGAATAAATCAAACCCGAGTTACAAGTTAACCGTCCCGGGATCCTCTACCAGCCTTGACGCAGCCGTGGACGGGATGGTGCCTATGGCTTCACCGGGAGACCGGCACTTAAGTTTGATAAATGTCGCTCGGGCAAGGATGTCACCTATTTCAGAGTTGCCTGCACAAGTCCGACGATTTCATACGGCATGGCAAAGATGGAAAAAAGAGACTGGACTTTTTGATTTCACCGACTTGATCGAAATTGCAGGGACTTCGGTACATCAAGCCCCGGGTCGACCCAAGGTGATATTTGTCGACGAGGCGCAGGATCACGACCGATTGGAATTAAACCTTGTCAGGAAATGGGGAGCCGAAGATAGGGCTGTGGAGCGTTTAGTTATTGTGGGGGATCCTGACCAAAACCTCTACGAGTGGAGAGGCTCCGACCCGGAAGCATTCTTTGACCCGGTGCTACCGGATGATCAGAAGCTAGTTCTGAGTCAGTCGTACCGAGTCCCGAAGGCGGTACATGCCAAAGCGACGGAGTGGATCGAGCGAACGCCTGACCGGGATCCGGTCGAGTACAGACCGACCGATCAACCCGGCGAGGTACGCAAGACGCTTCTAAGCCTGCGTGATGCGCCTGCGCTGCTCAGAGACGCCCGCCAGTACACTGATGCAGGTAAGTCGGTTATGTTCCTCACGACCTGCGCTTATATGCTCACCCCACTTGTTAATGAATTACGTGCTCAAGGTATGCCGTTTCATAATCCGTACCGGGCACGGTCAGACTGGAATCCGTTAAGTCCTCAAACCCGTGGAGTTTCAAGCCTTGAAAAATTCAAGGCGTATATTTCACCGCTGCTGGACACAGATCCATATATAGACCCGTGGGAAGTCGGCGACGTTCAGTTATGGACGCAGTCGCTTGCCCGGGTGTTAAAGCGTGGCAAGCGTGAAGTGCTTGACTCAATGTATCCGATGCAGGGATTCACGCCAGAAATGCTGGACGAATTATTTGCCGAAAAGTCTGAGCCATACATGGCGTACAACATCGAGGCTGGGGACGCAGGGTGGTTTCGCAAGCACCTCAAGGCTGGCGTCAATGTGGATTACGCAATCAGGGTCTTGGAAAAATTCGGAGCCGAGGCGATCGTGGAGACCCCAAAGATTTCAATCGGCACTATCCACTCGGTCAAGGGTGGCGAGGCGGACGTGGTTTATTTATTCCCTGACATGTCACGGGTCGGCTATCAGTCCGTCCACACGCCGAAGGGTAAGGCGGCGACGCTCAGACAGTTCTACGTCGGAATGACGAGGTCAAAAGATGTCTTGGTACTAAGCGGAGCGAGCACCCAGATGGCGGTTCAGCTGGGGCGGTAAGTTTGCATAAAGTTTTCATCCGTGCTAAGATCATATAAGTCGAGGATTTCGGCTCAAGGTAATTAGCGAAACGAGGTTCATATGTCAATAGCAACAGACGGCACGGGCTTGCGAGGTTACATTGCCAAGGGGTACACCCCTGAGGCTATCGCTGCGGCGTTGCGCAGCGCGGCAGACCATTTCGAGATCCGCGGATATGGTTTTGCGTTTTTCGACGATAAGGTCACCGTGCAGTTTGTTGCACAAATCAACGAGACGGTAGTCACTATTTATGACTACAAGTCAAGCGACTCGGACATCACAGATATGTGGGAAGGTAACTACGAGTGGCATGTAGGCGGACGCAGGGGTGACGATGTCGTCGCCCTTCTTAATTCAATCGGCATTGATAGCCGGTCAGCGAGGTAACAATGAGCAAGATAGCTTTTATCTACACCATGATTTGTATGCGCTGTGAAACAGCCTATCAATCTATTAGT
>NZER01000466.1 GCA_002690445.1 Candidatus Pacearchaeota archaeon | reverse complement strand
GGGGTGGATCAATGGAATCAGGCCGAAAAACAAGCCAAACTCAGACTTGAAGAGGTAGGATTAAAACTTACTAAGGCAAATGTAAGGGGTGGGACTATCCTAGCTTTGGCAAATCAGGCGAACAATGATATTCACGGAACGCATTGGCCCCCCTTCCACCCTGGGGCGAGGATGTACGACTCGGACATAGCTGAGATAAGAGAGAAGATAAAAAAAGAGAAGCAAGAAGCCGAGGGGAAGGAAGATGAGGGCAAGAGGTCTATGAATGCTAAGTTGAACGGGCATCTGAAAGACAGCAGGAAGAACAGGGAAATCAGGAAAGCACTAGAAAGAAAGTAGGGACATGGCAACATTAACAGGACAAACAGTAGCCGCAACATATAATCAGCTTCTGAAGCTGGAAAGCACTGCCATAACCAGCTCGCCGCAGGTGGTTCAGGACGGGGTGGGGGGTGCTACGAAATTAAGCCTGTCCAACACGGGGGTGACATCAACTGGAACCCTTACGGTGGATGGAGTTTCAACCCTTACCGGAGCAGTAACTGCGACAGGTGGGGTTACTGGAGACTTGACGGGTAATGTTACTGCCACATCTGTCCTTGTTGACGGAGTGAGGGGGACAACTCAGTCTGCTTCTGATAATTCAAGGAAGGTTGCCACCACCGCCTACGTTGACCTAATGGTGGGATCACCGGCTACCTTGGCAGGAGTGCTTGCCAACGGGAACACTACTGGATCAACGAACATTATTGTTAGTGCGAGCCAGTCAATTACCACCGACACGATTTCAGAGACTACTGACGAAGCAGGAGTGACCATTGACAGTGTTCTGGTGAAAGACAACACAGTTACAGCAACTACCTTTACCGGGGACGTAGCCGGGGATGTTATCGGAGATGTAACCGGGGACATTAAGGCCGATGACGCTGCTGCCATTATTACCAGCGGGGCGGATTTAGCTAACTCCTCCATCGGGAACGGGGTAACCGCAACCACGCAGTCATCAGGGGACAATTCAACAAAAGTAGCGACTACAGCTTATGCCGATGCGGCTGGCACAGTAAGCATACAAGCCGTTAGGTGCGCCATCACTGGGTCGGATACTTATTACGGCGCGGGTTCAACCTCGGACGGGGAACAAAGTCTAAACACAACGAGCGTGACGCTGGCGGCAAGCACTACTTACTTGCTTGAGTGGGTCATAAACATTGCAGAGAGCCATGGTGGCAGCAGCTCTGCTATGGACGCTGACGTTGAGTTCTCTACTGACGATGTTACCTACACCCCCATGTACGACGTAAAGCAGTATCACACAATCGGGGGAGGGAGTGGGCATTCCCACGCATTCAGCCTGTGCGTGGGATTTATCCACGGGTTCACAACAAACTCGACAGGGGGAACCTACTACTTCCAGTTCGATACGAATGCATCCTCTGGCTGGATTGCACACGACATAAACCTGAAGATTATGAACGTAAGCGACTTCGGAGGAGGTCAAACCTACACGCAGTCGGAGTAAGAGACATGACGTTAACTGAATTAGCAGACTTTGTTACGACGAAACTTTCCGACACCACCTCGGACTCGGTGACGGTGTGCAAGAGTTTCATTAACCGCCGCTACCAGATGATATGGGATAGCGGCCTGTGGACAGAAACCCTTGGGGTAGCGAGCAAGGCTGTTGCTGCTGAAGACACCGAGATCACGGTTGACAGTGTGCCATCCGTAACCTTTTACCAATCCTCCTCAGCCCCAACAACTTTTGTAGATTTCCCTGTGGCGGTGAAGTTTACCGAGACAGGGAAGGATGATGGGATAAACATTCTCAACGGGGACTGGGTGACTTTCTTCCAGCTTGACCCAAACTCATGGGAGAACGTAACCAACCGCAGGGCAAACCCTACCAATTTTATTAACCTGCCGAAAGACGCAAGCGGGTATTGCCGAATTAAACCTGTGCCTGTCCCCAAGTCCGCTGGATCAGTGTTTGTGTTGGGCAAACTGAAGTGGGTTGAGCTTGGAGACTCGGATACGCCTCCCCTTAGCGGCATTGATAATGCGCTGCTTGCGTTTGCTGAGGGTGATATGTGGGAGCGTGAGAGGCAGATGAGCAAGGCACAGGTTAAATTTACTGAAGCTGCATCGCACATACAGATTATGCGTGACATGGAGAAGGGTCAGAGGCAGTCCATTAGCAGAATCATTCCTTATGTTTATGACAGCTATTCCTTCAGGGATACTGTATCGGATTTCGGGCCTAAAAGCTGATGCCGCAATTTGACAACAACCAGACCGATGACCCAATCGCCCTAGACGGTGATGTCAGCTTTTCGGGCGGTCAGGCGAGCAACGTCCGCAAGAATGTCATAGTGGAAAGCGCATTTGACTTCGGCAAGAACGTGGACTTCGACACATTCGGAAATGCCACCAGCCGCCGGGGGGTGGCCCAGCTTCAGGATGAGGTATGGATCGGTGTCTGGGACTTAATTACTGATGACTGGGATGGTATCGCAGAAAAATGGAGTGCCACCCTTGAGGGTGAGATTCTGAAGATTGCATACTTCGACACGCAGGACATTGAGAAGATAGTGATAGCGGAGAAGGACACCGATGCTGGAGCGTACAAGATAAAGATATGTGGCGAAACGGGGGCGATTGGTGATACGGGTGGCACGTTTGACTCCACAGCAACGGACGTTTACTTCGCTCAACTGGTTGACCGGATGTATTTCTGTGATGGCGTGGGCAATCTCCAGTATGTTGATGATGGCTCCACGGGCCGCACTATAACGGTGGGCAAGGTGACTAGCGTAACAATCGAGGAAAAAGGGTATGGGTACACATCACCTCCATCCGTGACTTTCAGTGCGCCATCCTCCGGCACTACCGCCAGTGGAGAGTCGCTTCTAGGCTACGGAGGCAGGGTGTTGGACATAAGTTTAATCGCTCCCGACTACGGGGGAAGCGGCTATGACAATAGCGATGCGTTTGATGAACCTCCAACCATTGCAATAGGTGCGCCTCCGACTGGAGGGACTCAGGCGACTGGAACTGTGAATATAAGTCAAGTCCCCTCAAAGCCGAAGCTGCTGACAAGTCACTCTAACAGGCTTTTCTGCTCAAGCGCAGACTCCAGTGTGCCTCCCGACACCCTCTACGTGTCTGACCTGCTTGATGGCGAGTCGTGGGACTTGCTGGGCAACAGCATCAGGGTTGGATCAGGCGATGGCGATGCCATCACGGCATTGCTGCCTTGGTTCGGGTTCAAGTTGTTGGTGTTCAAGGAGCGCAGCGTGTGGAGTGTGGACGCCAATCCAGCTCAAGAGGTTGGTGACTGGGATATCAAGCTCATCAATAATCGGACGGGCTGTGTGGCCCACCAGACCGCGCAGCAGGTGGGGTCGGACGTGCTTTTCCTTTCGCGTGATGGAGTGAGGAGTCTGTCAACGATTGAGGCTGGCTCGCAAACCGACGTTTCCTCTCCTCTCTCGGCCCCTATAAACGATTTTATTGAGAGAATTAACAGGGACTACACCTCAAAGGCTTGTGCGGTTTTTTATCGCAACCGATACATGCTTTCTGTTGCCCTAGACTCGGATACCTACCCGAAAACTGTGTTGGTCTATAACGCCGAGCAAAAGTCTTGGAGCGGATTCTGGTCAGGCTGGGAACCTCGGAGTTTTGCGGTGACTGCGTTCGGTGGGAAGATACGCCTTCAGTTCGGGGATAATTGTGGGAAGTTATACACATGGTTGGACTATGTGGCCGAGTCTGATGCCACGGAATCCTATTACAAGGATCAGACAGCCGACTACGAGACAAAGATATTTAGTCGCGGCTACAATTTTAAGGAAATCTACGCCGACAAGCTGGGTTATCAGGTTGAGTTTGATGTGGACAACCAGTTCTCCAATGACCAGTTGCTTAGTTTCTTTTACGTTAAAGGGATGGCTGGGGATAGTAATGGGATACTGCTTGAGACAGGCGATGCGATGCTTACCGAGGATGAAAAGTTGCTGCAAACGCAGGTTCTTGGGGTGCTTGAAAGGGATGTGTCAGTGCCAGCTAGGGACGCCCACTTCGTTAAGGCGTACAATATGCTGAGTCGGGGGAAATTCAAGGAGATGCAGTACATGGTGGCAGCGGAGTCCGGCAAACTTTCGTTGCACGCGATCAAGACAAGCGCATTTGTTGACACAATCAATCCGCAACGATGAAAACTTTCCCCAAGGCAACCCATGAGATGGCAGAGTTGATTCGGAATAATCTGGATTTTTGCCGGGAATGGAGTCGTGAACGCCTGTTGGGTTGGGTACAGTGGTTTGTGAATAATGAGCGTTGTTATGCCGTGGCGAAAGGCGGGAAACTTGTTGGGGTGACACTTGCGCGGTATGTTGACAATGAAGAGGACTGTCATACGCATTATCTGGACACTAAAGGGCCGCTTTGTTACATCGAGGTGACGGTTTGCAGTCACCCGTCCGCTCTTAGGGCAATGTACCGCATGATATGGAATCATCTGGGGGAGAATTCAGAAAGAGTGGCGTGGATGCGTCATAAGTATGGGAATAGAATCACAATGGTAGATATGACCACGGCAAAACGTCGCTTAATGAGGAATTAGTTATGGGAAAAAGTTCACCAGCACCACCGGAACCCCCGGATTACAGTGAGGCAACACGAGAAGGTATATTTGCCGAAATAGAATCATTGCCAGCACGCCGAAGGCTGGAATCTGCCTATCGACTGGGTCAGCCAGTCACCTACACCGACCCCCGCACCGGAAAAGAGGTGTCTGCCGACTTTACTGGGCTTGGTGACATAGATATTACCAGAGCAGAGACGGAAGCGTTGCTGGGGATGATCCCCCAGATGTCTGAGGCGCAGCTTTCCAACCTGATAGAGTATGGCCCGCAATATATCGCTGCGCAACGTGACCAGATGCGGCAGCTTGACCCTGAAGGGTTTGATCTTAGGGAAGAATTCGCCGGGAGACTGAGGAGAGGTGAAGGGACAGCGGGAGAGTTGACCGATGACATTGATATTCCTGAGTACGAGGAGATTGGTGCTGCCCCCGTGCTTGCGGATGCAGAGATGACTGCCGCCGGGAGGCGTGAACTTGAAATGCAGCTCGCTGACCAGTTAATGCGCGGGGAACAGTTAACCGCACAGCAGCAGAGGATGCTGGAGCAGGGAGTTCGCAGGGCTGGAGCGACTCGCGGTCAGGCGTTGGGTGCGGCATCGGGATTGCGGGAGGCGATTGCAAAGCTGGAAGGCGGAATGCAGTTAGGCCAGCAACGCAGGGGCGAATACTTGGGTTTCTTGGGTAGCGGCCAATCCGAGGGTGATGTGGCCAACAGATTGGCCCAGCAAAACTTTGCAAACACGATGCAAAGGGTTCAGCAGATTAACCAGTCACGAGGAGAGGGTTTCGCGGCACAACAACAGGCTCTTGGAACCCGATTGGCTGGTCGCCAACAGGACGTGGGCAACATCCAGTCGCTACTGGGGTTACAACCTGTGGCTGCACAGGCAGGAATGATGGCTGGAATGCAGCAGGGAGCATCCCCGTTTGCTGCTCCGCAGATGCAGAGGGGAATGGGGCTAGACCCGAATGCGGCTGGTCTGGGGGCTGGTTTCGCACAAGGCGTATTTGGAACTCAGGCGAATATCTACGGGACGCAAATGCAGAACAAGACAGGGCTGATGGATACACTCGGACAAATGGCGAAGGGCTACAGTGCAGTGGGAACAGGCTTCGGCGGGTCTAGAGGGTTTGGACATGGTTGGTCTGACTCTGGCATATCGGGATAATAATTTATGGCTAACAAACATTTGGAGGAGTACCTGCAGGAAGAGGAAAAGAAACGCGCTGATGCTGAGGAAGCGGCTAGGCAAGCTGCTGTCCTGATGAAGCCGCCCGCAACTGAGGCGGAAGGGCTGAAATCCCCAGTGGGAGGAACTCTGTCACCAGAGTTAGATAAAGCATTGGCGAGACTTCAAGGTGATGACCTGTCTTTGTGGCGGGAAAAGCGGCTCTTGAAGGCGGAAGACAGGAAGAAGATTGAAGCGCAAGAAAAGCGAGCTGCTCGTCTCGCTAAGAATCTGGATACAGACGCGAAGAAGGTGGTGGCAGAGGAGCAGAAGTTGCAGGAATTATGGAAGGGAGCTGACGAGAAACACCCACCTCCGTCTAACTTGGACACACTATTCGGCTTTGCGACTATGGGGTTTGGTGAGTTGTTGCTTGGTTCCCCCGGAAAGAGGGGGAGGAACCGTGCGGCAAAGAGTCGTATTAAAGAAAGGTTTGACGCTCTGAGGAAGCAGCGGGATGATGTGACGAGTGCTGCTAAGAAGTCAAGAGCGGCGAGTGTTGCAAAAACCCTTTCCCAAAAGGGCGAGACTGATTTAACGAGCTGGTTGGGAGCTATGCTCAATAGAGGGTATTTTTCGCCTTCAGAGTGGAAAATCTTGGACCCCTCTTCAGAGCGAAACATAGCTCTTTATAATGCTGTTACCGGCCCCAACCCATCCACAGAGGCCAAAGCGCAACTGGGGTATCTAGCCGCGATAGCAAAACGTGGTGAGGATGCGCGGAGAAGGGAGACAGAAAAGCGGGCTGAGGTGAGCAACGAAGCGGCGGGGACTGCTGGGAGAGCGGCATATGACGTAGTGACCGGCGACGTTATTTTGCCTCCCGACTTCGACAAGAACTTCCCGCCGGGGAGCCTACAAAGGCAGATATTCTTGAGAGAAGCGGGTCAGATGGAGGTCGAACTTTCAGGGGAATTGAGTCAGCAGATTGTGACAAACAAGCCTTACGGGATGGAGATTCTCCAGAACATTATGCGGGCTAAGGGCGGCCCGCCTCTCGAAAGCGCGAAGTGGCTGGAGGAAAATCCCGGGGCGCAGAGAGTGTACTTTAGCACCAAGGGTATGAATGAGCTTGAGAGGAGACAGGGGATTCTTGAAGGGTATAAAGCTCGATTCAACAAGCCAGCCATGCACGATGCTGGTCTGTACCAGCAAGAGGCGGAGCTTAGGAGTGCCATCATATCCAACCAGAACAAGCTAAACCCGCCAAAGCTCACCAAGAGGCAAAGGGAGAAAGGAGTGGAGCCGCCCAAGCGACTGGAGGCGGAGGAACGCACGAGGATATTGGAGGCAACCAATAGGCTGAAGAAAGCCCTCTCCTCAGTCCTCGACGAGTCTGCTGGAAACTATACAGCAATGGAGCTGTTGATAAAGGATTATGACGCTGATAAGGCCAAAGGGGAAAGTGTTGCTAACGCTGTATGGGATGCGGATCGGTCGGTGGGGGCGAAGACATACATGGAATTTAGGAAGCTGATAAGGCCAGACGATGGTGTCTTGAGGGAAGGTGCGAATCGAACATTTGATGAGAGCGAGGTGGTAAGCATAAGGAACGATGACGATATATGGATTGATCCACGGACAAAGGAGCCTGAGCCGGACGGCCGGTCTTGGACTTTATATGACAAGACCTATTTCGAGTGGATTCCGCATCCGGGCAAGGCAGGGGAGAAAAACGGGTTTAGGGCGGTTAAAGAGGAATTTTACCCGTGGCTGGACACATTCAGGGAGATAGTCCCCCAGTTTGTTGGTGGCGCAACAAACCAAGAGAAAGAGGAGATTTTTGATCTAGACAAGACATCGCTTCGCCGGTCAAACCTTTACTTACAGCCACAAAAGGATGTCCCCAGAACCACGACTCCCATTGCCACGCCAGACATTCCGGACACAGTCAGGGTTTCAGTGCCAGATACTGGCATCGGGGGGCCACTGTACACCCGAAATCCTAAGATGATTACCCCAATGATGAATGCAGAGATTGAAAAGGTGCGTGGAAAGTATGTGCCGCAAGGGTGGGGATTGGAAGTAAAAGACGCTGGCGGTGTAAAGAAGTACGTTGATACTCTATTTATCATAGACGATACGGGAACTAAATTGAAAAACGGACAAAGGATGAAGGATATTGTGAAGGAGCTAAATCTAGAAGAGCAAGAACGCTTTAAGGATGCTGCTAATTCTGAGGGAGAGACTGATGCTAAGAAGACAGAAGCAATGAAGAGGGTTTTGATTGAAGTGTTGGAGGATCGGCTGATCCCAGAAAGCTACAGCCCGTAGCATTTAGATTCTCATGGCTGACAAACCCCTATCCGCACTGGCTCTGGAGAAGCTGCTGGAAGTGGAGGAGAAGCGCAAGAAATCCGCGCCAGCACCCGCCGCTCTCCAACCTGCCACGCCCAATGCCCCTCCTGCCCAACAGTCTGCGTTGGCTCTCAAGAAAATGTTGGAGGTCAATGCAGAGAAGGAGAAGCGTAGCCGTGAAGCTGAACTTGCCTCCCAGCCGTTACCACCACTCGACCTACCCACTGAAGAGGACAGGGAGAGCCGTGCGGATATAGAGAGTGCTGCCGAGTGGTATGGTGGTGTCAAGAGAAGGGAAGAGGAGGAAAGGGAGAGCAAGCACAGGGAGAGTCAGTTGAAGTTCGTTGGGGAGTATCTTGGGCTGGAGAGAAGACGCTCCGACATCAATGAG
>NZER01000465.1 GCA_002690445.1 Candidatus Pacearchaeota archaeon | reverse complement strand
TCAGTATATCTTTCTTGGGTAGAGTGTTGATTATACTCATCGCCCTGTTGTTGCCCTTGATATCGTGGAGCACCTGCATATATTAACCTTATATAATTAGCAGTTTTTATAATTTTCATAAATCAATAAGCTCCTTAAGAGTTTCTGGATCTACGTTTTTTAGTTCTGCAAAATCATGTATTTGTCTATCTAAATAATGCATAAACTCATAATATAAATGAGAATCATCTTCTTTTTCATCTTCCATAGTTGGATCATAAAAAGCTTCTTTTTTGGAAGCTGTTCTTCGTACAGGTCTATCAAAAGTAGGAACAGCACCTTTATCTTTTATATATTTTTTCATCTTTTGCTTATAAACCATTTCTAACAGCGAGTTAGACGGTTTATTGCCTGTTCTTTCCATCCATTGCAGCATCTCCCTTTCTATTTCTTCCTGAACTTGTTTAGAAACGTCTATATAATCTTGATCCTGTAATCTGTCTTTTTCTCTTCTTTTTAAGAACCTTTCTCTTTTCTGCTCTGGAGTATCTTGTCTAACTGAATTTGGACCTAACTCCTGTATTCTGTTTCTAATATCAAATCTATTTTCTATTCCTAATTGCCTAACATTCTTTTTTTTAGGAGCTTTAGGAGGATACAAATTATAATCCTGTTTTCTTATATCTGTTTCTAAAGCTTCCTGCGAAAACTGCGGCTCATTCATATAATCTAAAATGTCTCCTTCAAACTGCGTAGCTTTCTTATATAGCTCTGTTTCTATAACCCTCACTTATAATTCTTCTCCGCATTGAGGACAATACATTGCGTCATCCGTTACACAAACACCACATGCGGAGCAACAGCGTTTAGGTGCGGCTACTTTAGTTACTTCCATTTGATCTTTTCTAACACCAAATGTGTAATTTTGATTATCTTTTTGTCCACATTTAAGCATAATTTATTTCCTAACTTTGTGCAGATAGTTAATTTAGTCTTGCCCTAAATTATAAAAAATCCTCTATTTTTATATAATTACACACGCTGCCTCTTCTAGTCTAAGAGCAAAACGTGTTCCCTTTATAAATACTGCTATAGGCCCGTTAAAAGGACTCTTTGAAATAACTTTTATTTTTGCGCCAGGTATGAAACCCAATTCTTTCATATATATGTCGCAAACTTTTCTTATAACTCCTTTTTGTCCTTTATCCAGGTCACTTAAATACATATTTACTCTACACCTAAAGGATTCTTTACTTGCTGAAGCTGTTCTTGTTGATTCACTACTGGTTTTCTTTTGCCAGAATAAATAGAGCCAACTATTTGTTGCGTCAGTGTTTGGATTCTTTCTAGCTCTAATAACGCTTCATTAATATTTTCATAGCTACTTAATTGGGAAGACAAATTATTCACAGACATCTTTAATTGCATCACAAACTGCTTTATGTGATTAGGGTCTAGTTTCTCTGTACCCATTTGCTGCACAGCCACTTGTGCCGTTTTCACTTCTGCCAATACTTTATATTCCATTTTTCTATCCTTTAATATGACGCGCAATTTCGATGTTAGCTAAATCAGCAAGTGTATACTCAGGAGTACCTTTAGGAAAAGGCAATGCCCACTTTTCAGAGGCATGGCTAAACGCAGAAATTATATTATGAAAATATTCCCCACTAGGAGCATATACTTTGGCTTTAGGGTCATCAGGTAGTTTTTTAATACCTGAAAAAAACCTCTTCTTCATTTCTTTATTTAAAGCAGGACCAATAATAATAAAGTAATCTGAATCAGTGGTGAAATCATGACCTTCATAACGCATATAGGAGTTGCCTCCTATATCTTTATCGTATCTCTTTTTTAGTCCTTGTGATTTTTCGTGATATGCTTCTTTCCAATTAATACCTCTATCTCTGATTCTTTTTCTGCCCGCTAATTTAATTACTTTCTCAGAAGAAGCAGTAGTCTCTATAAAATCATATGCTTTAATTGCCCCTTTAAGAGTTGGCTTACAATCATAAGCTCTGTGTGTATTGCACACATACCAGGAGTTGCCATCTACCTCTGCTTTCCAAACTGCAGGGGTTTCCTCTCCATTTGGACCATGATGCCAAACTGCACCAGCATCCACAACTTGTTTTCTCTCTTCCTCTGTCAGCGTCTTTTTATTCTTCTTTAGTGTTTCATATTTCGGCTCTGTTTTTTTAGAGTAAACTAATTTCACTCAATTTTCTCCCCTATACACCATAGTTCTCCATAACCATTCAAGCTTTTAATAGAAATTCCTATCTTATCTGGATTTGTGGCTCTAATATATTCATCTACAGAAGCATATTTCATCATTTCTTCTCCACCTTCCGCTTTTTTCTTGTGTAAATCTTTATGAGCCTCTATGATATTAGTCTTAATAACATCTTGTACTGCGTCTATGTGACTCTCTACAGCATCTTGTTTAAATCTCAGTATTCTCCAACCTATATTTGCTAATTTCTGGTCTCTCTGCGCATCTCTCTGTGCTAAGTCTTCTCTTTGATGCCAAATATCACCATCTGTTTCCACACCTACTCCCACTTGTGGATAAGCAAAATCTAAAACGAAGGGTCTTTGTTCGCCTGGCACATTAACAGAAAACTGCCCGAATAAAGGATAAGGTATGTTTAAGTCCTGTAGGGCCTTATACATTTGTTGTTCTAACTTAGTTAACTTAATCATTTGAGGTGGAGTCCCTTGTTGTTGCTCTTCTTCTCCACCCTTTCCTCTCTTAGTTATTTTAGGAAGATTTGCTGCGGCTGCGCCCATGCCACCACCCATACCTCCACCCATCTCTCCGCCGGGCGCGCCCATACCGCCGCCCATCTCTGCGCCTGGCATGCCGCCCATTTCTGCGCCTGGAGCACCAGGAGGCATACCTCCCATGTCTCCACCCATACCGCCGCCACCCATAGCACCCATTCCCATAGTTCCTTGGTTGGCTGCGCCGCCAATGCCCATCATACCTGTAGCACTGGCTAACACTTGTTCTTCTCTCATCTTCTGAACCTCAGTATCATAATCTAAATCAACTTCTTCTAACAAAGTTTGAGTAGAAACAAGTCCCTTCTCTTGCATCTGCATTAAGGTTTGTATTCTATTTGTCTTGTCCCTTAATTGTAAATCATTCCAGATAAGTTCTGGAACCTCATAAGCAGTTTCTCCTATTAAATCGCTTTCTTCTTGGTCTACAAAACCTCTCATCATGGCAATGGGTAGAAAAATATGATCCTCTACCCAAGTTTTTAGTTTCTCTCTCCAGTTATCTAGTCTTCTTATAAGGGTTTCTACACCAACTTGAGCACTAGAATAACTAGACATTTCTCCATTAAGAATAGCTTGGTTCAACATCATGCCATCTAGAATTTCTTTACCAATGTATTCCATCTCTTGAGTGATATTGTGGATCTTGCCCGTTGCCCCGATCCACTCATAGTCAAACGCGTGATGCGTCACTATAGTTAAGTTGGGATCATTAGCTACAGCACTTAACTGGGTAACTATATCTTGAATATCTTCTTCAGTAGCAGGACGATCTTTCTCTCCAACTTTCACAACACGAACCGGAAGAATTAACCTCTCTGCTACAATCCAGTTAGCAGTCATAATCTTGGTTTTATAAGCAAGATAAGTGAATAACCTCTGTAACATAGAAGTACCATAACTTACATAATCACTGGCATTATGTTTAATATGACTTACGCTTCTACTAGACAGAGGAATAGGTCTGCCTGTATTGATTAACTCGATTAAATCAACAGGAAGTTGATCATAAACGTTTTTGGGTTCTTTTCTCTGAACAATGGTTCTTAATTCATCATCTGGAATAAGATAAAATTCTGGGGCTGTAGCAAGGGGATTAGACTCGACCTTTACAAAATCAGGGTTCATTATTTTTATACTTTTAAAAGAACCGTCTGGGTGATTACAGGGTTGCCTATCTTGTGTCACCCCTCTTCCCCCACATTTATTACACTCAATCTCTAGAAAGGGAAACACATCGCCTAATAAAAAGTACTCGTGACTAACACTATTTAATTTCTCTGCTAAATCTAGTTTCTTACATAGTCTCTCATAGTATTTAAGTACTTTTTTATTTTTACATTGAAGGGTGAACCCGTTCATAGAGAAGTTGGCATAGAAATCTACGCCAGCAGCAACTTTAGGTTCATTGAAATAGTAAAATCTTGACCACTGATAAACTTCTCTTCTTTTTGATGCAATTTGCCAGTTTTGGGGAGTGTGTAAAGGTGAAAAGAACATAGGCTGTGTCATCACAGCATTTGCACCTGAACCTGCAAACTGGGCAGCTTTGGTTATGGGAATATTTGCTACTGTGGATGTAGTAAAACCACTTTTTGCAAATGGTTGATTTAAATTATTTGGAACCTCTTGTGCTCCGGTCGCAGCCACCATCCTTCTCTTGTTCTTAGGAGAATTATCGGGCAATATCATTTTAGCCATGAAACTTTATTCCTCTCTTCTTTTATCCGTCTATTGCTAGATCTTTACATGTGTTTTCTATCTCGTCTATATCATATATATCGTTCTTTTTCTTGTATCTCCTACCTGGTGACTTCATTTGTTTAAACTCTTCTGACACCCAATCGTCTCTTACTTTGGGTTCTTTCACTGTATTGGGCTTCTGGGCAACTTTCGCCTCGTCTTCACTAGAGGCCATAGGAACCATAGGTCCCCCTCTTTCCACGTACATAGGTTTGTTGGTGCTGAATGGATTGGGTTGTTTGCCTTTTCTGTCTGGAGTATGTCCATGAAACCCAATTACATTTTCTGTGCTGACTTGACCACAATTTGGGCAGACACCGGGCGTGCCTTGGTTTTTAGCGGGATCTGGGCTTGCTAGAGTAGAGCCACAATAATCACATACAATATCCTGTTTAGAGGGGTCAGGATCATCGCGAAGTTTGTAGGGTTTAAGGGGCTTAATCTCCCCTATATCCTTAAGGGGCTTAAGTTGTGCTAACTTTTTTTTTTAGCAGAAGCCTCTTTCCAGTTAAATGGTGCATCGGTGTTATTAGCACCCTCTACATCACCATCAGCCCTAGCTGACTGTAATCTGGCTTCCGTACTTCCATATTCAGGGAGAACAGGTTTTCTTGTCTGCCCTGGTTTTAGTTGCATATTATTTTGTTCTGGAATATTTTTATCTACTTCAAAGCGTTTTTGAATATATCCACCTACCCAATTACCATCTTTATCTTTATATGGACGAGAATATTTATCCATAATAGAACTACGCCAGATTGCTTCCCAATCAACATCCCAAACACCACCAAAATCAATTCCATAGCCTTTATTTCTTTCTATAATATGATAATCAGAAACAGGCATTCTGTAATATGGGTCTATTCTGGTTTGTCCCGGACCATACATAAAAGTATCTTCAACTACTTTGTGTTGTGCTTCTTTATTAAGGTTAAAGGGTTTCTTCTCTGCTTTTTTAACATGTTCTTCTGCCAATTTTTTAATCGTTTCATTAGTTTCTTCTATCATAGCTCTGGTATATTCTGCTGGAATCATATCCCCTCCACTCATATCATCAAATTTTAACTGGTCGGGTAAAACATCAAACAACGAAACGGCAATTTTTATTTTGCCATTTTGGTCTAAATCTCCCTCGTAAAAACTATTTAAGCCATCTTCAACAAGCTGTTGAGCGGCCGTATCTGCTATATAAGTAAGTAATAAATTTCTGGCTGTATTAAAATCTTTTTGGTCAAGCCAATCTTTTAAATCTGCTCCATCTTGGAACTTAGGGCTTTCGCCACCCATTGCATCTTGTTCCCCACCTAGAACATCTTGTTCCATAGAAAATTGGTCTCCCATCATATCGATATCGTCTGCCGCAACATCGCCCAGTGGGGTTACTGCTTCTCCAATGCCTTGTGCTTTTTTAAGATTAAATGTTTTTATAGTATCTTTGGACCCTGCCATTGCTCCCATTTCCTGAGGAGCCGGTACTGCTTGGGGAATAATATTTTTCATTCTATCTGTGTTCTCTGCTACTTCTTCATTCATTACTGTATTTTCTTCAATAATGTCTGCTACTTGACCGGCGGTTTCAGCTTCGGCTTTGGCTTTCTGAGCCATTTCTACGACAACCTCTGGAGGTGTGCCTGGCTCAATATACATGTTTTGCAAAGCCCACTGGTACAAACCTGCCGCGGGCCCTTGCATTACTTGTTGAGCTTGTTTTAGGTTAAAAGCCATAAGTTTATTTCCCTACAATTTTTCTGTTTAAATTATCAAACATTCTATTTACTACATCAGAAGAAGTTACTGATTTGCCATTATTTTTCCAAGATTCATCTACTTGGCTTTTTCTTTGTTTTGCTTCTTCTGTAACTTTTTCGCCTGCTGTTTTTTCTGCCAAACGCTCAAAATCTTTTGTATCAAAGATACTCATATTATTACTAGTCGCTTTAAAGCCAGGGCCGCTTCCTTCAGAGGTTCCAGTGGGAGCAACTGAAGACGCTTTTCTCTGGTCAACAGTTTGTAAAGAGGAAACTAGTTTATCTAGTCTTTCTTTTTCCGCCTGTTGTCTTAATGCTTTTGGATCTTCGTTCATTGCTGTGGTAGAAACTTCTTTAGCCGCTGCTTCTTCTATTTTAGTATTATTCCAAACAGAATTAGCTGATTCGCTTCCAATGAATTTGGATGGACCACCCATATCCGTGACTTCACCTGCCCTTGAGGACTTAATGCTTCTACCGGATTTAAGCACACTATCTTTAGGATTAAACACTTTAGCTTTTTGTTCTTCTGCTAAAGAGCTTAAAGACTTTGCGTTTTCGCCTGAAGTTTTAGATACAGGAGTATCTTTAGGCTGACTATCTAAAAAACCAATCTGATGTTGGTCTTGCATTCTTTGTAATGCCATTATTTATCTCCGGTTATTTTTTTAAGTTTTTCAACAGTATCTTCTTTTTGACCTTTTATCATTTCATGGATAGTAAATGCTTGTACAGGTCTGTTTTTTTTGGGTTTCCCTTTATTAGAGGGAGTACCATATACTTCATCGAGATTATCTCGTACCATTCCCTCTTCGCCTTCTGGATTTCTTACCTCAGATGACGTAAGTTTAATGGTCCACTTACCTTCTGAACGTTCTGCTCCATTGAAATGAAGTCCGAATTTAGCTTCTACCTCTTTAACAATACCACTTAAATCACTTGTTTCTATGGTTTGTTGTTGTCCGGTTTCATCTGGATAATGTCTATCTGGTATCTCTACCGTAATATCCTTGTTGCCATCAGGCGAAACACTTTCTTTTACAAACTTCTTTTTAAACTCTTCTAGACGACGACCAGGATAACCATAACTTTGCAGTTTGTTAAAAATATAGTCACTCAGAGTATTAGACTCTTGTGGTTGTACCTGCTCTTCTTCGTCGCTGTGTAGAAAATCATCTTCTGGTTTTAGAAAATCATCTTCTGGCTGTAATTGAGCATCGCCCTCTAAGCCTCCTTCGTCAAAGCTTGGCATTTCTTCTGCTCCTATTTCATTAGGATCAGAGAATCCCTGTGACAAAGGGTTGGCTAGTGTCTGGGCAACCATCAAACGTGTTTTGCCTGCTGGAACTAAAGACATTAGAAATCTCCCTTCTTTTAACAGAAATTATTTGTCTGCTAACATGGCATCCACATATTCTGGTGGATAGAGATTTTTCCAATATTCATTTAACCAGGATTTGGACTTACCGTCCAAGTTAGCTACTTTCACGAACTTAGGACCAGAAGCTTCTTTCTCTTCTTCCTTTTCTGTTTCTGCCTTACAATCACTACATTCTTTGCAATCGTCTTTGCCATCGTCTTTGCCACAACTGCACCCACTAGAAGCTTCTTTAACATCCTCTTTTTTATCTTCATCAGTTTCAGCTTCTTTTTCCTCTTCAGAATCATCTGCTTTGGCTTCTTTTTCCTCTTCGGTATCATCAGCCTTGGCTTCTTTTTCCTCTTCTTCTTTGGTTTCGGATTCTTTTTCCTCTTCCTTGGTGTCTGTAGCTTCAGACTCTTTTTCCTCTTCTTTGGATTCAGAAGCATCAGTGACAGCTTCTTTTTCCTCTTCTTTGTCTTCCTCTACATCAGCTTCCTTTTTACCATTAGGGCCATTTTTAGGCATAGTAGTTGACTCACCTTTTTGGTGATGAGGTTCTACTTTAAGCTGACCACTGGAATCTGCTTCATCTTGTTCAGCAGCTTCTTTAACAACTTCCTCTTCAGCATCCGCTTTAACTTTAGGATCCTTATAGGGGTCATTGTTAAATTTTTCAGTGCCTTCTGCTTCAGGTTGCCCGCTGGAATCAGCTTCTTCTTTTTCTTTGGTAGCAACCTTTACTTCCTCTTCAGAGGAAGCAGTTTTGACAACATCTTTGGATTTTTTATAATCCGCAACAATGTCATCAAAAGACTTTCCTTTACCTGTTGAAATCTTGTTAGTAACAAACTGCATAAGTCTACTCCTTATAAAAACATAAACTGCATATAGTTATTTCTATTATTTTTAATATATCGGGAAAATTCCTTTAATATTATATCTTTTTTGCCCTAATTTTAACCTATGGCCGCAATAGCATTATTTACATCATTTTTTATTTTACCTAATTCGTCTGAGTTTTTATCTTTCATTAGTTGCATTATGTACCCTCTCACCATCTGCCCTGGGCTATTAAAGGGTGATTGAGACGCTGCTGGCATCTCCCCGGTATCTGTTTGAACTGGTGTTTCAACGGGTGCTGACGGGGCACCTGGTACAGCAGCCTCACCTGGTACAGCTGCTTCACCTGGTACACTAGAAGACTGGGGACTAGGTTTATAGGTCGCGCCTCCTCTGCCTATTGTTTGATTGATTAAATTCGAAAACCTACGAGAAGCTGTAGATAAATTAGTCGCTGCCTCTGGATTATTTATAAAATAATTAGGGTCTTTAGCAATCTGGTTTCCTATTCCTACAATAGATGTACTTTGTAAAAAATCACCAATTACTTGTGAAGCCTTACTAGCCATCTGTTTCACTTCTTGTTCTTTAGCAGAACCTGCCAACTGCGCTAACTGTGCAGCCTCATTATTAAGATTTTGAGTAAACTCCATTACTTGTTCGTTTAATAGTTCTATACTTGAAGCTGGTCTTTGAGCTTTTTTTACTTTTTTACCTGATTTGGCATAATAAGATCTAGGAGACACATCTACATTAGTAGAATAATTTCCTTTGCGGTTTCGTCCCTGAGCACGACTAGGTAAAACTCCCGTATCAACATTCTGGGTTAATTCTTGTCTAGGACCATAATGTCCTAATTCGTTTCTTTCCTGTACTCCTAAAGAAGGAATAGTTGTACCAACAGGTGTCACACTGGTTCCTTGTTGACCTGCCGCACCGGCATCTATAGAGGTACTAGGAAGTTCAAAAGTAGTACCTGGCGCAGCGGCTGCAGGTGATTTGCTTTGTTGTGTTGACTGATTTTGTTGTGTTGACTGAGAAGGCTGGTAATAAGAGATATTTCCCAACTCGTTTGCAAACTCGCCTGCTGTATTAGAAAGATTACTTAGCCTACTAACTACGTTTTTTATTCTTCCTTTTCCAGAGAGAAACCCCCTGGCTTTCTGCCAGGCACCCCCTACTCCTCCAGATTGGAATCCACCATAACCATATTCATCGGCTTCTTTAATAATGCTCATGGTAGCCGTAGCTAACTTTTTACTTAAATCTTCAAATCCCGCTTCTTTTAAATCAT
>NZER01000464.1 GCA_002690445.1 Candidatus Pacearchaeota archaeon | reverse complement strand
TAAGGTGTGATTCTGAACATGACCGTTGGGGAGGAAAGACTATAGTAACTAAACCTTTGCATTTTTACAATAAACGATTAATAGGAATGTTTAAGTTTACTGATTTTAAGGTAACTGTAGAATTTGAGAGTGTTTATGTTAATAGTAAGGAGAAGATAGATACTTTAATGCATTCTGTAGATAGTATGGGATTATCTAGAGAGCAACTTTTAATTGTTTTGGAAAGTTTATCTAGTAGAGGTGCATTAATTGAGTTAATACACGAACATAAGTATGAAGTTAAGGCTTTAGTCAAATATTTATTTGACTACTTAGAACCTTTTGAGAATGTTACGTTCAGTGATGGCGTAACGTTGTTACGTGATTACTACAGTATGGGATTTCAGATTGGTAGAAAGTTAAAGAAATATCCCAAATATTTGAAGAGTATGCACGATATCATAATGGCTAATTATAAAGCTTTCAAGAAAGAGTATGATAAGAAAAAATTTGTACAGATGATACGAAGTGATTTGAAGTATGAGAATAAAAAGTATGCTGTTGTAGTACCAATGACACCTAAACAGATTATAGAAGAGGGAACTAACCTGAATCATTGTGTTTCAAGTTACGTTGATAAGATAATTCAGGGGAAGACTTACATTGTATTTTTACGATATGTAAAGTTGAAGAGTGATAGTTTGGTTACGGTAGAAGTGTTGAATAATAAAGTGGTGAATGCAAAGGGTTCCTATAACAGAGTTATAAGTGAGGATGAGAGAAAGTTTTTAACGGAGTATTGTGAAAGAAGAAGAATGACACTAGAGGTGAAAGCAGAATGAAAGAACAATTCAGGTATAAGGAGTTTAAGGATGGGATAAAGATTAAGTTAACTGAGAGATATCCAGGTGGAGGAGTAGATGTGTATGAACTTAAAAAGGATAGTGGTATCTATCATTGGATAAGTAGTGTAAGTAAAGTAATGAATGCTTCTGAGCAAATTATTACTGAGTATGAAGCACTTAACATTAGGATGACTTTACGACAACTATACTATCAGTTAGTTGCTGAAGGTATTATTCCAAACGATGCTAATGTATATGCTAAAATCTCTAACCTGCTTACTGATAATAGGTATGTTGGTAGAATTGATTGGGATACTATGGAAGATAGAGGTAGATTACCTAGTATACCTGGTCAATGGGAGAATATGTTAGACATATTAGATAGTGCAGTTGCCTCATACCGTTTACCTAGATGGCGTGACCAAGATTACTATTTAGAATTGTTTACTGAAAAGGAAGCTTTAACTAGTGTCGTTAAACCAATCACAGAGAAGTGGCATATACATTTCTGTTTCAATAAAGGATATTCGTCTGCTTCTGCTATGTATGGTTTAAGTAGAAGAGTGATGAGTAAAATAAAGGAAGGTAAACATGTTGTATTATTGTACTTAGGTGACCATGACCCAAGTGGTATGGATATGATAAGAGACATTAATGATAGGATTGAGGAGTTCCTAACAAAAGGTCATATAACGTGTGAACCCGATTTTCAAGTTATACCAATCGCGTTAACGATGGGACAGATTCAAAAATATAACCCACCGCCAAATCCTGCTAAGATAAGCGACCCTAGAGCGGTATGGTACATAGAAAAGTTTGGTGATAAAAGTTGGGAAGTAGATGCTCTAAAACCTAACGTTATGATGAAGTTGATAGATGATAAAATTAAAGAGTATATTGATATGGAGAAGTATGACGCTTGGTTAGAGAAGGAGAAGAAAGAAAAAGAAAAGTTGAGAGAATTCGCAGATAATATAGAGGAAGAAGAGGATGATGATGAGTAAAGTATATGATATATCATAACAATATTTAAATAGTTCAACAATATTATTATTTACGAGGTGAGTAGAATATGAATAGAAATTTAATTAAATGTGGTAGATGTGGTGGAAGACATAATGTGGGAAGTAAAAGATTTATGCAATGTGAGAGATATACTTTAAATAAATTTAATAGAAACAGAGGTGAACTAAAATCAAAATAGGTTTTACAGGAACTCAAAAGGGAATGTCTGATAATCAACGAAAACTATTTAAAGAATTGATTAAAGACAAACGACCTATTACTGAGTTTCATCACGGAGATTGTATTGGTTCAGATTATGATGCTCATATTTTATTGAGACAAGTTTCTGAATCTGTGGTTGTGTTATATCCACCAGACATTACTACAAAAAGAGCTTATTGTATAGGTGAAGTTGAAAAAGAACCAAAACCTTATCTTGAAAGAAATAAAGATATTGTTAATAATACTGATTTATTGATAGCTTGTCCCAAATCAGATAAAGAAGAGTTAAGAAGTGGAACTTGGGCAACAATAAGATATGCAAGAAAACAAAACAAAGAAGTTATAATGATAAGAAGGTGAATTAAAATGAAATCTGCAGATGATATACTAAAATCAATGGGTTATACTGAAGCTGAATTAATCAATATGACATACAAAAGAAAGTTTGAGATAGCTATGTCTATTTGTGGTTATGAGAAAATAAAGGAGGATTGATGAAAATGATAACTGAAATAAAAGATATATGCAATGTGAGAGATATACTTTAAATAAATTTAATAGAAACAGAGGTGAACGTATTAGTATTAAGGGAAGCGGAATAAAATGAAAAAATGGAATTTGGTACATGAGATAACGTATAGATATAAAATACCAGTAGTTGAAGGAAACACAATTAAAGAAGCACAAGCGAAGGCAGATGAGTTTCTTAAAAACGCAAGATTACTTGAAGCTAATTATGAAAGGTCAGACCAAATACTATTTGAAGGTATGGAAGAAGAAGGTGTTGAAGAATGAAAAAAGGACAAGGTATAAGTATTAACGTAATTATTATAGCCGCAGTTGCATTAGCTATTTTAGTTGTCTTGGTTGCAATCTTTACAGGAAAAATTGGTAATTTTAATCAAGAAGATGTAAATGAGACAGTAGAAAAAGAGTTCAGGTATCAATGTGGAGACCAAAGATTAATGTATGTAGATAATATTGACCCTTCTATATTGTATCGTTATCAATTACCTTCAGATACTGTACAAGGGATAATCTTTAATCGTCCACAGTACATAATTCCTGAAGATGTATTTGAACAGGTAGTGAATAACGACAATCCTGTTGTTTGTGATGTGCAAAAGGAGATTAATTATAATGAATTTAACGCACCTAATTATCGTAGTTGTGAAGAAAATACAACGGTTAAACCTGATAGTAGGTTTAATTATCCTTACGATGTAGTACAAGTATTATGTTGTTGGGGAGATTATTGTTATAAAGCGAATGAAAGTTTAAAGTTAAAGTATGTATGGACGGGTGATTGTGAATGTCGAGAATACTAAGAGAAGAGGATGTTTGGGAAGAACAATTAGATAGATTAGAACGAGATGAGGAGGTTGAAGAAAATGAGTGAAGTATTTAATGGAGATTTTGATAAGGTATTGGAGGCGGCTAATAAGATTTGGCAAGCACACAAAAAGAATAAAGGTGATAGTTGGAAGAATGTTAGTTTTGATGTAATTGTTAACGGTGTTAAGGAGGAGTATCATGAATGGAGAACTGAATACAGAAATACTCTTAAAGCTATTTTGGAGAGTAAGTTTGATGAAGAAGCTACTTCAGAAGATGGTCAGTATTTGGAGTTGTTAGATTTACTTAATATGACGTTGATTGCTGCGGAAAAGTTAAGGTTAAGACAGCAACCTCAGGTTCATGTTGGAGATGGTGATAAGGATGATTGATTGGGTTTTAACTTGGAAAGGTATAGGATTAGTTGAAGTAGTGATATTTATAGTTTCCTGGTTGATAGGTTTGTATCCAGATAATGAAGACATAACTTTTACAGTATTTATATCAATTAATTTAATAATTGTAGTAGTAGTAATATTAGTTGTAGGAGTTATATGGATATTCAAAGGGTTGGGTGTGAATATATGATAATAACTAGAGGGGAGGTGAAGAAAGATGATTAAAACAATAATTGCATCACATCCTAAGGAGAAGAGAGAAGCAAGAAAGGATGGAAGTGCTATTTTACATATTGCAGAGTGTTTTAGTGATACGATACAGGGAGAGAATTTTGTAGGTTACCCTTCAACTTTTTTAAGATTACAATGGTGTACACTTTCATGTGTTTGGTGTGACACCGGACCTAACACTACTAATGTATGGACACAAGGTAACCCTTATAGTGTAGATGAGTTATTAGAGATATGGGAGAAGGAAGGAGTTATTGATAGATTCAGTAGGGCACAACATTTAATATTAACTGGAGGTAGTCCTTTACGACAACAAGATGCTTTAACGGAACTACTTAAGAAAATAAAAGATAAGTGTGGTTTCAGTCCTTTTACAGAAATAGAGAATGAATGTACGTTAATGCCTACAGATATTAAGTACTACATTGATAGGTGGAATAACTCTCCTAAATTAGAGAATAGTGGAATGAATAAGAAGATAAGATATAAACCTGATATTCTAAGAAGATTATCATTATTCAGAGATAGTTGGTTTAAGTTTGTAATAACGAGTGAGGAAGATTGGAAAGAGATAGTTGAAGATTTTATTAAGCCTGGTTTGATGAGAAGACAACAAATCGTATTAATGCCAGAAGGTCAAATGAGAGAAGAATTACAAGAACGATATGAATGGTTAGTAGATTTATGTTGTAGAGAAGGTGTTCGGTTCACAAATAGGTTACATATAACTATATGGGACCAAACGACAGGTGTATAATATAAAAACAAGAGGTGGTTTAAATGGATGAAGAAACAAAGGTATTTAAGGAGAATGTAGATGCTTGGGTAAAGCAGATTAGAAGAGAGTTTGCTGAACTTACTAACTTACCTGAAATTGTAGAGGAAAATGCAAGCAACATTCAACACAACTATGAATTGATATATGAGTTGAGAGACCAGATAGAAGATTTGAAACAGGAGATAAATGCTCTGAAACTCATACAGATTATTAGTTTAAGACAAGAGCAGAAAGAAAAGCTACAAGTTTGATGAAATAAAGTTGTGAGTATATTCTTATACTATATTTCTTAACATATATTTTAGATTATAATAGAGTTTAAATAAAACTTATTAAAATTATTATTATTATTAAAAATGGTGAAGAAGGTAAATATTACGGTTTCTGACGAAGTTAACGATAAATTAAAACGTATTCAACATAGAAAGAAGATAAGGACTAAAGATGAAGCATTTGAGAGGATAATAGACCGTATAGATGAAAATATCCTTGATTAGGTTAAAAAAGATGGAGAATGAACAAAGTAAAGAGGAGTTTAATAAGTATTATTGGGCATTTGTCTATCTTATCAGTACGTATCCGAAGTCATATTTAAGTAAGAAAGGTAAGATAATATTTAAGATGGTTATTGAAGGAGGTAAGTGTAGAAGTATAGCACAAATCGCAAGGTATCTAGGTATAGATAAACCTACGGCAAGTCGTATTTGTAAAGAGATACAAGGTAAAGGTGATTTGTCTTTAAATGTTGAAGGCAATAGAAAGTCTGTTGGTTTCAGTGATGATAGTATTAAGGAAGGATTAAAAATCGCATATGGTATAATAAAATGAGTCTTAAAAGTTTTTTCATAAAGGCGTCTGTTTCATTAGGAGTATTGTTCTTATTAGCTGTTGTAGTATTTTTTGTTAATGACCGCACAGTTGGTTGTGGAGAAGGTAGTTCTTTAAATAATGAAACAGGTAATTGTGTATATAATGCTACTCAATGTAAACAAGGTGAAATATCAGAAGTAGTTGGAGATGTGAGTTTCTGTGCTTACACTCCTGAAGGATTTTTGGAAGATAGTTTGGTTAAAGGAATTATGATAGTTTTGGGTGTTGGATGGTTAATTATTTTTGTAATATTTCTTGTAATTACAACAAGAGGTAAAAGTACTGGTAAACCTGCTTCATTAACTGCATTCAGACCGGAAGATTTTGTTGATGGAGATGACGTTAAAAGTGCTTGGGCGTATAGATTCTCTAAATTGCATGGCATTAGTGTTGTTGATAGTTATTATGATAAGAGAGCGTTTATATTTGATGAAGATTCAGAACCAACACAGAAAGGTCAAGAATGGTTTTTGAAGTTTCAAGTTGAAGTATTAGATGGTACTCAACCTGGTATTTATACTGTTGTAAGTAGTATGAGTAGAGGTAGGGATTGGATTTTAAATGGTAATGCTAGTGTAAGAAATTTAAATTATGATGAATATAAGAGAGCAAAAGATTGGCCGATATGGACACCGGAAGACCCAAGAGAAAGGTTATTGGGACAGTTAGCTG
>NZER01000463.1 GCA_002690445.1 Candidatus Pacearchaeota archaeon | reverse complement strand
GTGGTGCCGCCCCCGTAGCTTTTCGCCAACGTCTGGATCCCGATACCAAGGAGGTTCCCGATGCCCGATTGCGTCGCGATGTTGCTCTGGTTCGCCAAGATGCCCCTCAGCCTGGATACCTCGTTCTGCGCCACCGTGTTCTGGCTTTGCGTGCTGGTGTTGGCTTTACGAAGATCCCCGAACGTGGCCAACTGCAACGCCAGAGGATTCAACTGCGCCTGTGCGCCCCTGAGACCAATGCCCCCAACGTCCGTCAAGGGCCTCAGTGCGCCCTGCACCCCCAGGCGCTCTAGGGGCGCGTTCACGAGTTGCCCGAATCTTCCGATGGCGAAGCGCCTGTTCGCTTGCTCTATGTTCTCCAGGGGGGTGCCGACACCGGCAAGGTCTCTGATGTTCGCCCTTCGCGCCACGTCAAAGGCGATGGCCCGCTCCTTCTCGAACGCGGCGTCCGACTCGATCTGTGGGGTCGAGAACCCGAGTTCCGTGAATCCGGCACGCCGAAGCTCTTCATGCCTCACCTTGTTCGCTTGGCGAAAAACCTCCGAGGTCAGCGGGTCGGTGGCGGTGGGGTCGGTGATGAGCCGCATCGCCTCCGTGAACGCCTCCACCTTTAGATCCCTAGCCTGTTTGCTCAGGGGGTTGTCCAGGACCCCCTGGAGGCGGGCCTCCTGCTCGGCCACCCTCTGCTTGTGCTCGATGAGCCCGTCCTCAACCTTTTGGGCGAAGGCGAAGGCGTCCCGCTTCATCCGGTCAGTCTCGCCCTGGATCTGGTCTCTTATACTGCCCACCTGGCCCAAGAGTTCCGTCTCGCGCGGGTTTAGCTCTTGGTTCGGGATGGTGGCGGCTGGGCCGATCCCGCCCCCGCCCCCGCCTTTGCTCATCACGCCACTGATAATGGCAGAGCCGATGATGGCGCCCCCGACGATCCATTCAGCAACCCCGTGGAAGCCCTCGAAAGGGACTAGGGGATTTCGCATTTCACGGATGGATTTCATGCCTTCGCTCCCAGCCTAACCCGATAGACTTCCTGGGTCTTTTCAGCGCCGAATTCTATCCATGACTCCCGCCCTGCGTCGTTTCCGATAAGCGGGCCGCCGACAAGTGACTCAAACCCCATAAGGAGGAGATACCGCTTCCCTTCTTCCCGGATCTTCTTTGACCAGCCCTGCCCCTGATAACCGGGCCGGACGTAGGTGCCCCATGCCTCCGCGCGTTTCCCGAGGGTGCTGTCCCAGGGGGATTCACCCGCGCTTCCCCACATCAGCACCGCGTTGTCGAATGCCCCAAAGACCACGATCCCCTCCGTGAGTCCCTGGACGTAGGAGCGGAAGACCTGGGCAAAGAAGCCCTTCGTCCTCGGGGTCCACAGCATGTCGCCGCCAAAACCCGCTTGCGTCTCCACCAGTTCCCCCCAAAGCCCCAGGAACAGTTCCTCGTCATCCCCCATGGCCGTCCTGACATCGGCGGCGATGATGGCTTCGTAGGTCTCGGTCATCATCGTATCACCAGGACGGTCCAAGATGCGTCCGATTGGGAATTGTTGGCCGTCGTCTGAAGGGTAATCTGCGTGGTGGACTGGCTCACCACCTTGCATGTGTCATCCGTGCCGTCCGCCCCCCCTACGGAGGTGCAGAACACCGCGTAATTCGAGTCGGCCAGGGTGTGCGTGAAGTTGAGGACGAAATTCCCGGTGCCGCTGTCGCCGACGGTATCCGTGAACCCGCTCCCGAGCGTAATGTCCGGCGTCCCGCTGTTCGTCCCCTTCGCCCAGGCGAAGATCCCGCCGGTCGAACCGAAGTCGGGGACGAACCGGCCCGGCGTGAAGTTCCCCTCCATCACCACAAAGTTATCCCAGTGGGCAACGTTCGTCGCAAGATCGGTCAGGAGCTGGAGGACAACGCTCGTCGGGGTCGAGTCGGTGGTGAAGGTACAGGTGACGGCGGTAAACGTCGTTGCGCTCAAAGAGGTCTGTGAGCAATTCGTGTCCGCGCCCGTGGTCGAGACGGTCGCCGAATCGCCCGAACCTACCTTGTACTTCCCCCAGATCGTGTATTTCGTCGAAGCCTTCAGGCGCGTGGCCGTGATCGTCTGCGAGATGCCTTCAGCCGCCGCGTCCGCCGTGACCGCGATCTTATTGGCCCCGGCCTCGCTCGCATCCGAGGCGCCGAGGGTGATCGCCGAGGGGGTGCCGACGAGCGACCATCCATCAGGCGCTACGGTTGTTGTGGCCGAACTCTTGCTCTCGAAGTCGCCGAAGCGGAGGATATTCTGCGTCGCCCCGACAAGGCCCTGGAGCGTATTCGTGGGCGACACGTACCACTGGTCTTCGCCGGTGATCTCCTTGATGATGTTGCGGATGCGCTGGATCTCGCCCTTCAGCGTCGTCGCCAGGGATTCGGTCCCGACTTCCCCGGGGTCAACGACGACCTTCATGTCCGTGGCGTTGGCCGAGATGTCGTCGATGTTCCCGGGCAACCCGATGTTAATCGCCATGTCATCGTGATCGGTGTTGTAGATCGTGTGGGTCAGAACCGTCCCATCCGCCCGATCCGTGGGATCGTAGGGGTAGGCGCCCATGAAGGTTACGACGGACACGAACGAGACGAGGAAGATAAGGAGGCCGGTCAATACATTCAGATGGGTGCGGACTTTGGGTCTCTTCTTCATTTCACTAGCCTTAGTTGAACGCCGAGGGTTTGCTGCCACCGACCTTAAACTTCGCATATGCGCCTGTGATCTCGAACCCGACCTCGCCCGACTCCAGGACCTCGAATCCGAGCGCAACGCCCGAGCCGTAAATCTTCTTCTCCCGCGTGAAGTTGCCCGCGCCACCACCGAGCGCGTCCGTGCCGAGTTTGAATTCCCCGAGCTTTGCCCCCGGCCCCTGCATTTCATACGTCGTGCTGTTCTTCCGGGAGCCGTCGATGATGGGCGTCACCGTGATCGTCTGGAGGCCGAGCGAGCGATAGGTGAACCCGAGGAAGTCAAAGTTCTTTTTGATGTACTTCAGCCTCGGGTCAAAATAGTCGAAGTCCACCGGATGGATCTCCCACTTCTTGTCGTAGCCGGCCGAATCCTTCGAAGGGGTTGCCGTGTCCATCAGGTACACTTGCCCGGCGCCGTCGCCGAAGATGGGCTTCTCGATCCCTTCCGTGGGATGCTCGCGGGAGGTGATCACATGGGGCGCGTCCCGCTCGGAGTGGCGGAACTTCGGGTTTTGCCGGTTCTCGAAGTCAAACACGAGCCGGAGGTCCGGCGTCTGCGATCCCTTAGACGGGACGGAGACATGGACCTCGCGCCGGTCGGGATACCAGGCCATCGTCACCTTGTCCAACCGGCTCAGGTTCACGTTGTCGCGCATGTAGTCGTTCAACCCGAGGGCGTTGGACAGGCTTGAGGGCTTCGCGTCCCCCGACTCCCTGGAAAGCTCCAGGACGGCCGTCAGGAGCTGAAAGTCCCCGAAGGTGTCCATGAACATTACATCGTCGTTCCCGATGCCCACGAGGGCCTGGGGCGACGCTATGCCGATCTGCGTGGACTTGGCCTTGAAACCCCACTTGGAATCGTCCGTGCTGGAGTCGTCGAGCCATGCCACCCCCTTGTCGCCGAACACGTAGAGGATGCCGTTGAAGACGATCCCCGCTCTCAGTTCGAGGGCGATCCCGGGGACGAGGAGTTGATAGCTCGTGCCCGTGTAGTTCTCGTGGTCGGTGGCCGATGAGCGGTAGACCCGTTTGCCCGCGAGCGCCCACATATATCCGCCGACAGCCGCGCCCCCGCCCGAGTTCCCGTGGACCACCATGTTCATGACCGGGACCGTCGCCCAATCCGTCGCGGGGTTCTCGATGTCGCCCATCGTGCTCCCGTCCGCATCAAGGACTTGCACGGTGTCCTGGCCGTTGCAGAAGAAGAGGGACCGGCCCGCATTGAACACCTCGTTGCCGCCGGAGATGAACTGCCCCAGGACCGAGCGGTTCAGCCCGTCCTTGAGCTCAACACTGTCCAGGTCGTCGTCCACCTCTTTGTAAATCTTCCCGTCGTCGCAGTAGGAGACGAGCCTCTGGGTGTCAACGTCCGGGTGCCAGTCGTGGAGACCCAGGAAGCCGGGGGTCCCCGAGATGCCATTCGAGTCCAGCTTCTCGGCCCCGCCCTCGTGGCCGATGATCCTACCGCTGAAAGCGATGGATTCGCCCACGCGGAGGGCCCCGGGTGCGATAACGTCCGGGTTCTTCCGCCCGTCCACTCCCAACTCCCCGATGGGGATCGGCGCTGTGATTCCGCGGTACACCATTACGGCACGTCCCCCGTATAAATTGAGGTGTTCCTGACGCGGCCGAGGCCCTGATTCCAGTTCAACGCCGCCTCCATCCGGTCGATGTCGCCGTCCGTGTTCCGGGTGCCGAAAATCTTCAGGAACTTGTCGCCCGCCTTTGAATCGCCCTTATCCAGAAGGATGAGGTGCGCCATGTAATCCCGCAGGATGAACCTCCACTGGCGGGGCCAGTCCGGCGTCACGCCCGTGGACGCATCCACCGGATACTCCTGGTAGGGGATCTCGTACCGCTGTTGCCGCGTCGGGTAGTAATCGAAGGCCAGGATCGCGTCCGTCAGCATCGTGAACACTCTCGGGTCGCCCCCTGACGGGTCCGCCAGTTGGCGCTGGATCCGTCTGTCCTCGTCCCCGACCCTGATGATCCTGTCGCCGTTGAACATATCCCGGCAGAAGGCGGGGGAACCCAGGCGCGTGATGCCGCTGATGTCGTACTCGTCGCGGAAGATGACCACCCTGGCGGCCGTCACGGTGGCCTCCTGAAAAGCCGATCCGAGGGTCACGGCGGTTGCGCCTCCGGTATGGGCAGAGATCCGGTAAGGGCGGTTATTGATGAGGATCTTCCGGTCGTCCAGGTCCGGCGTCTGGGCGGCGCTGAGGACCAGGGAGGTCGTGTCGATGGTGATGGCACCCGTGATGCCCGTGATCGGCGCCACCGAGTTCAGCGAACCCGGCGTGGCCGCCATCGAGAACTTCCACGGCTTGTACCCCCAGAGGGCGACATATGCCTCGGTCGCGTACCGAAATCGGTCGGAGTAGTAGTCCCCGCCGGTATCGGAGTTGTCCTCTCCGGCGTCCTTCAGGGCCTCATCAGTGATGTCATCCCAGTCTGTGAAATTCGCCAAAAGTCCGGCCCTCTTTTATCGACCCCCGACCCGATCACCATGAGGAAGAGGATGAAACCGAGGAACGCGCCCAGCAGAATCCAGGTCACGCCTTCTCCTTTTTCGCCTTCCCCTTCGAGGGCATGTCCTTCTCATCCATGACACCCGTCTCGATGAATCCCCCGAGGTATTCGGCAGGAGAAAGCCCGCATACCCGCGCTCCGCGCTCCGCAAGCACCCTGATCAATTCCGACCATTCATGCTCCGACAACAGAAACGCTTTCGAGGTGTTCGTGTCGATCTCGGCCCGGATCTGGTAGACACCTTCTTCCGCGTCCACCGGGTCTTCCAGGAAGAGGTTAACCTTGTTGTGGGTCCGAATCTTGATGAGGTCTTCGGTCATTTCTCGCCTCTCTCGTCAGCTTGTCGGGGGGAACTCGCCTTCCAGGTTCCCGCCACCGGTGCGGTCGATCTTCTCCGTGCCGCCCTTGAAGCCGCCATATTCCGACGCCAGGCCGGGGGGTTCGCTCCCACTTTTGATCGCGGGGTCGTCGGGGAAGGACTTGGGCACGAAGGTGCCCGCTTTCGTCATACCGATATCGCGGCTGTCTTCGGGCATGTCAGGTGCTCCCATGAAAGGACCCGCGCCAGCACGCTCAGGCTGAGAATCGCCAGCGTCGGTTCCCGAAACGGAAAATGGCCGGAGGCGATGACCGCCAGGGCCGCCAGTGAAGCCAACGTCACACCCCCGTCCCGCGCCCGCGCCGCCGTGCGGAACGAGGCGATCCAGAGGCCCAGGAACAGAGCCAGGGCAACGGCCCCGGCCTCCACCCCAAGCTGCACAAATTCGTTGTGGGCCTTCTTCCAGACGATGAACTTCTTCGGGTGCTCGGGGTCCCGGATGTCCAACTCCGCGAAGCCGCCCAAGCCCTTGCCGAAGACCCACTCGTTCGGCCGACTGTGCTGCATCCACCAGACCGCCGCTTTCCACACCTGGACGCGCCGTTGGGCCGTCTCCCCGTGCTGGAACGCCAGGACGGAGAAGGTGAAGAGGAACACGCCGCACAGGATGATGGCCGTTCGGCCCGACACTATCCGCCGGTGGTACAGGTACGCGCCAAGGGCGAAGGCCGCGGCCAGATACCCCAGGATGCTTCCCATGGCGTCTAGGACGAAGAGTCCGGCCAGGAGACCGGATACCCGCGCCCAGGCCGGGAGACGCTTACTGAGGGCTGCCACTGGCAGTACAAGAGCCGCCCACGCCGCTGTCCGGCCCGTGTTCAACAGGCTCCCCCATGCGTAATGAACGATGTCGATGTTCGCCAGGTCGCTCCGGTTGACGGTGATGTTCGTCCCGCCGGCGACAAAGGAGATCGGGTCTCTCCCGACCATCTGCCAAGCGACCAGCCCCGCCTGAAGGATGAGCGCCGCCCAGAGCGCCCAGTCCAGCCCCTTGACCCGGAACGGCATCCCGTAGAGCAGGAGGAGGCCGCACCCGATCATAAGCAGGACGCCCTTGCCGTGGCCCGCGCGGTGAAGGGTGAGCCACCAGGAGACCGTCAGCCAAACCACAAGGAGCCCCGCCCAGCAGGAGGGACGACCAGGACTGGACAAGGCTCCGGTGGGCTGAGAGGCCCTAGAAAGGAGGGAGTATGTCGAGGTGCCAACGAGGGCAAAGGAGATGAGCAGGACGGTGCGCGACTCTCCCACGCCCCAGAAGTAGAACGTCGGGGGAAGGACGAGGAAAGCGGAGATGATGATGAGCGCCGCCCACAAGTGCTGTCTCCTTACTTGTTGCCGATCTCTTCGTAGAGGAAGTGGACCTTCACCGCCGATGAACGTCCCTCGACCAGAGTGAAGGAGACCGAGTTCCCGTTCGTGGTCAGGATGTGGTAGGGAACCCCCTCGCTTCCGAGGAGAGCGCCTGAGCACCGGGTCCAGGCGCTCGCGGTCGCCACCGCAGTCGCGGCGCAGAAGCCGTTGGCGTCCCCGTTGGTTTCGCTGGAGAGTATCCCGACATCGATGGTGGCGCCGGTGTTCGCCGTCGGCCCGGTCTCGATCCAGGCGTGATGGATGAGGGCGTTGTCGGGGAGGTCAAAGGTGCTGTCGAATTCGGTGCCCTCTGCTATCTGTAACCCCTCATCGACCGAAAGGACGAGATGCCTGCGGCCCGAGAACTGCGTGACATTGATCCGACGCTCGAACCGGGTCATGGAGGCCCGGCGGGCCCAGAACGCGCCGTCACCGGTCGTGTCATCCCCCCAGACGATGACATCGAAAGCGGTGGTATCGGTCGTCGCATGGAACCGGAACAGCCCGTTGGAGTCCGGCGTCATCGGGTTGTCTTTGATGGTGTCCGTCTGCTCGTTCGCGTAGACAGCATCCGACGAGACTTCGGTCCCGACCGCCACCACGTACATGGTGATATTGGACGTGATGGCTTCGCCGTCTTCGTTGTAGACCGTGATGTGCCACGGATAACGATGCGCCGCCTGCGCCGTGAGAACCGGGAGCAGGAGGATGGACAGGAGAGCGGTTGCGGCGAGCGTGCCCTTCAGGAACCTTTTCAGGAATTTCATCACAGCAACACTCCCCTTCCCACGGTCGAAGTCCGTGTCTGGATATCCCCGGCGTCGAAGCCGAGGGTGGATTCGTAGTCGGTGTCCGTGATGCCGCCGTCCGCGTCCAGTTTCTCGAAAAGGTCCTGGATCTTCTGGCACATCAGGATGATGATGGCGAACAGCGCCGTGGGGTCTATGGCGCACTGAGACGAGTATTTCGGTTCAGGAGGACTGCCCATTTCTCACCCCACCAGTTCAGCGACAGACGCCTCGTCCATGCTCTGAACGTCCGTCTTGTCTTGGAAGGAAACCCGTCCCCGCTCATCGACCGTGGTCCGGTGGCGGACGGAGAAGGCGGAAATCTTTTTGCTGAACGCCTTCCTTGTGGATGCGGCGACCTCGTACTCGTGCTGGCCGTCACCGTCGGTGAGCATTGCGAAGGCAATCAGGTGGCCGGGATGGTTGCAGAGCACCCACCGCCGCCCGTCCTTGTCGATCCGGTCGAAGACGTAACTCTCCATGCTGTCCTCGACCGTGTAGAAGCCGTCCTCGGGGTCGAACGTCCCGGGCATCTCTTCCGTCTTGTTCGGGCGTTGGCCCAGGTAGTAGACGACGCCCGGCGTGTACGGCTCGAAGTCCGAGCCGATGGAAACCTCGCTGATTTCCTCGGTCTCGCCCTCGCCCTTGATAACGGTCTCCGTTGCCGGTGCAACCTCCTTCGGGGGCTGCGACTTGGCCCGGGAATGGAACGTCCTGAATCTCGCTTGAGACATTTTAGCTCTGCTCCGCGACGTTGGTTCTGGTGGCCCGGAGCATGATGACCGCGCTGTCCTCGGAGTCGAAGACGACCTTCGTGTGGCCGTGCATGGAGCCGACGGCGAAGCCCAGCTTGTCACCGTAATCGAATTCCTTGGTGACGAAGAAGGGGAGCCGCGCCCAGGCAAAGTACCCTGCCTGGCGGCCGCAGAAGATGTTGTTGATCCCGTTCAGGTTCGAGCCGGCCCCCCAGTTGGTGGTCGTGGAAACGAGGTTGTGGGAGTTGATCAGAACCCGGTCGCTCATTCCCAGGGAGCCGGTGAACATCGGGTTGTCGGGCCCGCGGTTCCTGGCGAGCTGCTGCATCTGGGTCCAGACCGCGCTCTCGATCTTCATGTCGTAGATCGAGTCCGGCCCCATGACCGCGACGAAGACATTCATCCCTCTGTGCTTGATGGGCAGAATCTTCGGCGCGAGCTTCCCGGCCAGGGTGCTGGCCTTGGTCAAGAGGTTGGTGTCGAAAAGGTCGGTGGAAGCGAGCGTCCCTGTCGAGGTCGCCGTGCCCTGGTAGAGCACCCGCGTCGGCGAGGACAGGATGTCGGTGAAGATTTGGCTGTCGATGTTCTCGGCCAGCCAGATTTTCAGGAGTTCCTTGGCGGTCATCCGCATGTCGTAGATGGCCCGCTGCTCGTCCAGCTTTCCACCGAGTTTGACGCCGTGCCGGATCTGGTCGATCACGACCGCATCGTCGTTGGTGTTGGGGGTCTCTTCCGCGCCTTCGAGCGTCCCGCTCCCGCTGGTCCCGGCGCTTGACAGCTTCCTGGCCTGGAAGATCGTGACCTGATCCCCCTTGGCCTTGCCGAGCCGCATGTCCACCTGGATCACGTTGTTGGCCCCTTTGCCCATGTAGGCGTTCCAGAAGATATCCTCCGGGGCCTCGATGATGATGTCTTTGCTCAGGAGCTTGTCGGTTTCGGCGTCGCCGGTCGCAATGTTCCAATCAGCCATTTTTCATTCCCTTCGAAGGCGTTCCTGGAGGGCAGCCTGCTTGACGCTTGCAGGCACCTTCGCGTATTCCGCGATGGGCATTTCAACGAGCGACTTAATCGTGTAGCCGCCGGTATCCGAGCCGACGCCGTTTCCCCTCATCCCGTTGAGACCTGAATTTTCCTTGGCGGGGGGAGGAGGCGCGGCAGGCTTCGGGGGGGGTGACGCTCCGTTACCGTTCACCTCGGCTTTCGGCGGGTCGGGAGCGGGAGCGTTTTTCTTCAGGAGTTCGAGAGCGTACTTGTAGGCCCGCTCGGGCGGGTTCTGCGCCTTCATCAGCCAGGCGGCGAGGGCGGGGTCGTTCTCCGACTTCGTGTAAACCCCGGACTCGGTGAGAGCCGTGTCGTAGTCGGGATCGCCGTCCTTGCCGTCATGGATGTCCTTCGCGGATGCCACCAAGCGGTTCATCACAACGGTGTTGACGTGGATCAGGACGCTTTCTTCGGCGATCTGCTGGTCGGTCTCGCTGACGCCGATGGCCGCCCAGTCGATCCCGAGCGTCGGGGCATCGGGCGCGAATTCTTTCTGGTGTTCCTTGAGGTCGGATTCGAGAGGCCCAGGCTCAGGCGTTGCGGGCGGGGCATCGGGCGCGGGCGTCTCCGACTCAGGGGTCTCGGGAGGCGTTTCCTCTCCGGCCTCGGTCTTGGCTTCCGGCTCAGGAGCGGCCTCGCCGCTCTCGGGCGAGGCCTCTTCCGGGAATTCCTCGGCCCCGGAGAACATGCCCGACTGGACCGGCGCGGCGCTCTCTTCGGGGGGAGTTCCCTCGGGAGGGGTCTCAACCTTCTCTTCCGTGTCCAATATCGCGTCCTGCATCCCGGCCATTGCCGTCTCCAATAAAGAAAGGGGGCCGCCCCAGGTACTCGGCCCCGAGCGGCCCCCACGTCCTTCGCCAAGAAAAAAGCCGCCCGCGTTACCCCGAGTGGCTTAGCCTCAGCACCTCCGCGGCGATCAACCGCGAGGCTCTTCAGTCATCGTCGCCCGTGTGTCTATCACACGATCCAAATTCTGTCAACCCCCTTTCCGGTCTTTTCTTTTAACCTTTTCCGCACGTCGCCAGGGTCGAAATCGAGTAATTGGCAGGCGGTTTCAAACGTCAGGCGCACCGTGTTCGGATCTACTTGTGCCCCGAATATCCACGCTTCAGCCTCATCTTTGAGTCGGCCGCATTTCCGGTGTAGGTCATTCACCGCGTCGAGGAACACCGCCGCCAAGAGCTTCCGGCAAGCACGGTATTCACGGTCGCCCGCGCTGGACTGCTGGATCGTGGCTTCGAGTTCGCTCACCCGCCTCCCCCCTGTCCGGGGATGATGGTCTCCCCCTGAGCGTTTTGCTGGGGCGTATTCCTGCCGATGGCCGCGTTCTCCGCCTGCTGGTTCGGGTCCCGCGGCTGGCTGGGGGTCAGGCCCGTCAACCGTCCAAGGAGTTTCTGCTTCCCGGGGATGTCGGTGGCCTCGATGAGCATGTCGGCGGGGATGTCGTACCGCTCGGACATGCTCTCCAGCATCGCCAGCGCCGCCATGCGGGACGTGGGCGCGAAGGGAGAAGTCGAGACGATGACCTGGAAGTTCATCGTCCTGAAGTCCCGGATGGCCTCCATGAGCTCTTCGGGGTTCCCCTCGTCTTGGAACGGCGTCCCGTCCGGGTTCTGGATCGACGAGACCGGCTGCCCGCCCTCCCCTTCCGGCTGGTTCAGCCTCAGCAGGATGTCCTTGCCCTCGTCGTTCGTGACGCTCAGGATGCGGGGCCCAGTGTAGAGTTGCTGGATCATCCCCACCATCCACGTCCCGGTCAGTGTCATGGTCATGACGTAGTTCGCAAACGGCCGGGCGATTTGGAGTTGGCCCCCCGCAGCCCGGGCGAGGATCGCACGTCCGCTCTCAGCGTTGGTGGGGAGGCCCAGTTGATCGGGGTTGAAGGCGATATCATGGAAGTCCCGCCGGGCCAGTTCGTCGAGTTGGGCGAAGATCGTGGGGAGGTTCGACGGCTCGAACCGCTTCACCTGGCTGATGTCCCGGACGAACTGCACGAAATCGGTCTCGGAGAGATTCTTCTCGGTCTTCGGGATGTCCTTCACGGAGCCCTCTTCGAGAAAGTACCCGCCCTTGAGCCTGCTCGTCAGGTCGATGGCCTGGGACCGCCGCTTGTTCGTTTCCCGCTGTGGGTCCTTCAGGTGTCGGACGATTCCGGTGGCGACCCGGTTCCCGTCTCCGTCGTCGTCCTCTTCCCAGATGGATTTGACGAGGGGGAGCATATCGGTCAGGGGCCATTTCTCGAACGGCGTCGGCTTGTCTTTCTCCAGGAAGTCCTTGATGAAGGGGAGCAGGACGGCGGTCCGAACGTCGGTTGTGGGGTGGTTTTCCAGGAAGAGCGCGGATGGATCGGCTTCTTCTATAAGGTCGAACTCCTCGCGGCCCTCGACCCTCCGCATCTCGCCGGTCTCGGGGAAGTACGCGAAATCGCGCTTCGTCGGGACCCGATACCACGCCTCGATCACCCGGACCTGTTTCGTCTTCTGGTCGAAGAAGATGTCCCCTTCATCCTCTGGCTCCCGGTAGCCGTCAACCGGATCCCCTTCCCGGAGGTCGAAGATCCCCCTTCCGTGGCCTCCAATCGCGGGGTCATTGGGATGGTCTTTCGCCTGAAGCGCCTCATCGATCTTCGCGCCCTTGTCCGGCCACCGCTTCTTCGCCTCCCACGGGGAGAGCGTCATGTGGTGGAAAAAGTATTTCGCGTCCCGAAGATCGTGAAACCTGGACCGTGAATCCAGGAGGATTTCGTGCCAGGGGATCCATTCGACATTCGGCGCGCCCCTCGGGTCCTGGGAGTGGTCGAGGAAGGGCTTCAGCCATCCGCGGCCGCAGATGACGCTTTCCCGGCGGGCCTCGCCCATTTGCCATTGGAGGGCGATCCGGTCGGACTCGAACTTCAGGAGAAGGGTGATCAAGACCGAGAGGGCGTGGGCTTGGTCCGAGCCTGCGCGGGGGCGGACGACGATATCCTGGCGGTTCTCTTCAAAAAACCCGTCGGCGGACCGCACCTGTTTGATGATGCGGTTGATAACAAGCGTGGGCTGGTTCTTGTTCCTGGCTTCGGCCAGGTTCTTCCGGCCCCATTCGGCCACCGGGTCGCCGTGGAAGAACTTGAAGTCTTCGCTCTGTATCCGCCGAGCCGGGCGCTGCTTATGCCATTCGGCCTTGAACTGGGATTCCAGTTGGACGCGGAGTTCTTCCTGGTCGGCGACGATGCCTTCGTCGATTGTGTCAGCCATCTCTACGCCCTATGCTTGCACCGGGGGCAATGCGTCCCGTCGATTGAGAACGGCTCAAGGCAGTTCTGGCAAATCTGGTCATCGACGCTCTCGGCCCGAAGGTTGGCCGGAATGTGCCCCATCTCGTAAACCCTTCGCGCTTCGACCTCTTTGCGGAAACCCTCCTGGCCCGTGGCTCGGCAGATGGCCGCGATGACCTCCGCGCGCCCGAACCGCTTCCTCATGATCTCCAGGACGGCCCGAGGGTCGGCGCCTTCTCTTATCCCCTTCAGCGCCAGCCACAGGATCTCTTCCCCGTCCCTCGCGTCGGGTTCGGAGTCATTGATGACCGCGCCCCCGCCCTGAATCTTGTGGTAAACCCGCCTCGGGTCTCTGAGCAGGGGATCGTCGGTGAGCGGCGGGCTGGCTCTAAGAACCATGTCATCCTCTCTTTACGGAATCGGGATCGCCGCGTTGACCGCTTCCCAAGAAGTGATGGCCGCATCCATGGCGGCAGTGAAAACCACCCCGTCATCTCTCATTTTGGAAAATTGGGCCATTATCAGGTTCCTGAATCTGGCGCTGTTCCCGATGCCGATTCGATATCGCGCCTCCCGAGCGGCCCGCGCAGCCGCCCTCCTCTGCCTCAGTGACAGGGAGACCACTGTCCACGTTTCGTTTGCGTAGACATCGCCGACAGAGAGGCGGTTGGCCCGGAGCCGTTCAGTGAGAGCGTCGAAATCCGGCTTGGCGTCAACGATGATTCTGAAAATCCCGACACCCCCTAGTTGTTGGGCAGTCCAAGTTTTGAATATCCCGCGCCCATGCTGAATTCCGCCTATCTCAACGCCCCTGTTCCCTCTGAATGTCTGCATCACAACCCCGCCCTGGACCCGCGCCCATCTTGCGGCGAACACTGGTTGCGCCATGTACGCGAGGGTCAGCAGGGCCAGAATCAGTGTTCTCATGCGGTCTCTCCTCAGTCGCTCGGGCTCGACGAACCAGCGGTCAACTCCCCCGTCTCCGTGAGCCCGCCGCCGCCGCCGAGATTGGTTTGAAAAGTTTCAAATGCATTCAGGAGGCATATTATCGGGGCTGTTCCGGTCGGCAAGGAACAGTCCGATCCCAAGGTCTCGGGGGCTCCCCCCGAGGTCCGAAATTTCAGGCGGTTGGTCGCATTTGAGATGTCCACAAACTCGGCCAGGTTAATATACACATCAGCAACGTCGGCGGTAATCCATTCGTGCGGATTAGAGCTTGCACCGAAGAAGAAGTCGCCGCCGGTATAATCAACAGTTGAATCAACCTCCGTGCTGGACGCCTCGTCATCCACGCCATTAACATACATATGAGCTTCAGGCGTGGCGAGGTCCCAGGCGAGAAGAACATGATGCCAGCCCCTCGCCTCCGTCCATGCAGTCGTTGACGTTAAGGCCAGCTTTAACCCTGACTGATATCCCGTAATGACGTACTTGTTGCTGGCGTTGAGCGCCAGCTTGAAGTTTCCTCCAGAGGTCATGAAAACTGTCCGAGCGGTGCCATTTCCCCCGGTGTGGTTGATCCAGAACGATACCACGCCAACCTTGGTGTCCACGTTGCCGCTGAGTTCAGCCCCGCGATCGATGTGGTCATTAGAACCGTCAAAATGCGTGGAATTGGCTGAATAGCCCGACAACTGCCCCATGAACCCCATCATCGACGGGTACTGAGCGGTCGCCAGCATCGGGAAGGCGCAGAGGGCCGCCAGGGTGAGCGATACGAAGAAGCGGTTCAGGAACTTTTTCATTTCATGTCCAGGGAGATCGTGCAGAGGATGGCCGTGCCGTCGGAGTAGCACGTCAGGAGGTCAACGGCGTCCCCGTCGGTCGTTAGGGTCGGGGTCGTCCCGCCTGGGAAATCGTAGGCGTTCCCATAGGAAAGCGTGTTCGTGCCTCCGGCGTCCTGGATCACGCGCAGGGAAGCGAACCTCCCGGCGGGGAAGGTGTCGGCCGTCGGGTTGTCGAGCGTTCGGTTATCGGTGAGGGTGACACGGGCCGCCTGTTGCGTCTCCCAGTTCCAGGAGATATTTGCGCCGTCGGTTAGGGCAACCTCGTTGAAGTTTTGCGCCGCCGTCCATTCTGCGGCCGTTGCGACGTTGGGGACGACGAGGGCTGTCCTGGCGGCCGCCGCCGTGATGGCCCCGGTCCCCCCCTTGGCGATGGAGATCGGGAAGGTGACTGTCCTTGCCCCGCGAGGGGAACGCCCAAGCTGTGCAAGGCTGACATCTGGCCCGTGGAGTATGAGGCCCCAAGAGCCAAGGACGGCGAACGCCGCGAGGGCCAGCACGGTGAAGAGGGGGCGGAGTTTTCTCATGAGGGTCATCCCAGGAAATCGGCGGTTATGATCGCGTCGCCGGTTGCCCCGGTGTCGCGAATCGCCTGGAACCTTGAAATTTCATCAATGTTCCGAAGCACGAAGTCCTGCCCCGCGGTCACCTGAAATCCGGTGGTCGAGGTCGGCGCCGTCCCATCCTTGGTGTAGCGGATGGTATCGTCCAGGACTTGGCATTCAGCCCGTTTGGCCGCCTGGTCATTCGGGAGGTTGGTCCCGGCGGGGTTGTATTTCGCCGAGCTAAACCCGACAGCCGCCGAAGAGACAGTGAGGGCTTCCCTTCTCCTGCTTACGAGCCGGTCGGTTGCTTGCTGTGTTCCACCGCTCATTTTTCATCCCCTCAGTAGGGTCGTGGTTTCGGTTTGGGCTTCTTGCGGTCCATCACGCTTCGTCTCCGGCTGGCTCAAGCACGGCCTTCTTCCAATCGCAGGAATCGAGCGGGGCCGCCCGCACGTTGAAAGTCTTTCCGTCGTGGACGACGAAGGCCGCGTTGTAGAGCGGCGGCGCGTCCGGGTCTCCGGGTTTCAGGTCCACGACGACAAGAATCCCCCGCAGCCAGTACGTCATGATGCTTTTCTTGTCGCGGGCGAAGTGGACCATGGAGAGATTCCGAAGGCTTCCGTCATCGGTCTTCATCGCACCGCCACCGGACCCGACAGGCGTCCATCCCGTCAGATCCTTCGGGAACCACTCGGGCAGACAGGCGGCGCCCGCGGTGGTCTGGGTCTGGGTCGGCGGGGCCGCGACCGGGGCGCAGGCGGTGAGGGCGAGGAGGAGAACGGCGAGGAACTTGCCGAATTCGCGGACGAGGGTCATCAGCGAGATCCGTTCGGGTTGGATTCGTGGCTCTGGAGATACAGGTTCCCCGACCCTCTCGGCTTTTCGCCGCCGCCCCTGTCGCACTTCACTTGAAGATGGATATTCATGTTGACCTTGATGTCCGTTCCCTTGATCTGCATCCGCCTTCCGTGAACCTCGTCATGGTCAACCTTTAGGGGAAGCATCTCCCGCTTCAGCATCGCCATGAGGCCCGACAGGTCGCCCATGGACTTGCGGTGGCGCTCCCCAACGGTAATTTCTGCGATATCAACAAGCATCACGCGGCCATCCATCCGTTGTTCGTCGGCGACGGCGTGGACCGTTTCCGCTTCTCGGCCTCGGCCACCTTCCGGTCCCAGTCCATCATGTCGAGGCCGGTCCCGATGTACTGAAGCGCCTCGCACTCGTGAGACCATTCGGTCTTGAGAATCTGCTTGCCGGTCACGTACTCGCCTTCGGGCAGGGCGTACCCGCCTTCCAGCCCTTCGCGCAGATGATCGCAGTCGGGCCCCGGGTCAATCTGGACCATGGGCTTGCCACCGGGGAACCGCGAAAGCATGTCGCCGATGGCTTGGCGCCGGACGGTGAACGCGGTCTCGCCGCCCCGGAAGTTGATCCCCTTCTCGGCCATGATGTCGGAGAGGGCCCGGAGGTCTGCTCCCTGGCCGACGCGGCTCTTGATGTAGATGGAGGGGTCGCCCATATCGAGGCAATGGGAGGACGCGTGGTCCGGGAACCACATCCGCGTCATCCGCTTCGCTTCGTCCACGGAGTCGCCGAACCCGGCGTTCTCACCCAGCTTGAAGAGTTTCGAGCGCAGGACGTTCAGCCGGCCGCCAACGTACTGAGCCCAGACGACGCCGACATAGATCCCGATGGGGTGCGCGTCCCACCCGCGAAGCAGGGGTTGGTTCGGCAAGATGGGGATGGGTTCCGGCGCGACATGGCGATCCGGGTCGTACTCGGCATGGACGGGGTTGCCGGTGACGTCCGGGATGCACTCGCCGTCCAGGTAGCGTTTGATCCACCACTTCGAGTACGTCCGCTCCAGGTCTGCGATAAAGCCCTCCCGGAGGTTCGCCAGGTTTTCCCGCGTCGGGCAAGTGATCATGAGCCGGGTGTCGCCGTGGCCTTCCCCGAACCATTCCGGGCCCATGATCCAGTGAGACTTCCGCGGGGGGTTGAAAGAGCAGAACATCTGGTTAGGCCACTCGGGGGAGGACATCCGGCCCTCAAGGTATTCGAGCGTTTCCTTCTTGAGTTCGTCCGCTTCCTCGACCCAGATGACGCCGTACTCGGTGGAGCCGAATTTCGAGGGGTCCTCTTTCCCGTCCCGGTACGCGGCCCGGTAGTGGATAACGTTGGGCTCCGCGCGGGCGTGGACCTTGAGGTAGACGTTCATGTCCTCTTTGTTTTCAGACTGGTGGAGGCCGAGGGCTTTCCATGAAAACGGGTTCTTCGGGTGCTCGCGGGTCCAGAACCACACGCTGTCCCGGAGTTCGGGCTTGTGCTTGCGGACGCAGAGGACGGGCATCCCGGGGTTCTTGCGGATGAGGTCGGTGACGCGCATGTGGACGCCGAAGGTCTTCCCGGACCGGATCCCGCCCTTGACGCCGACGACCTTCTGGGTCGCCTGCTCGATCCGGTACTGACCGAGGGTCTGCTTCCAGGTCTTTTCAACGACGGTCGTCAACGGCGATCTCCGTCATAGGGGGTTCGGGGGGTACGGTGATGGTTTGGGGTTCAACGCCCTTCGGCCTCTCGACGTTGATGTTGATGATCGTGTCGCCCCCGCCGCCGCCCTTGCCCGTGAAGGCGTTCATCCCCGCGATGTTCCCGGTGGTGATCCGCTCGACCTCTTTGGCGAGCGCGACCAGACCCTTGGGCCCGTTCATCGAGTAGCTTTTCAGAAAGCCCGCGCGGCGTTTGTTGATCTTTTTGTTCGTGTTGGGATCAAGCCCCTTCTGCTCCAACTTCGACCAGTTCACGCGCACCCAGACTTCGTAGGCGATGGCGTGGGCAAGGTCGATCCAGTAGTGAATCGACTCATGCCCCTTCGCCACGTCCTCCGTGTACGTGCCCGGAAGGGCGAGCGCACCGCCGCCAGCCGGGAAAACAGGGTTGGCGTTGCGCTTCATCATGGGGGAGGCTTTGCCGGGCATGGCTACAAGTTCCCCTGCCTGCAACCCGATCTCCATCGCCAAGGGCAAGGGGGGCTTGCAAGGTAATGGTCACTTCGTGGCCCATAGCCTATACCCTTCCGCTCCCCATCGGGAATGACCGCAGGCGCCGCCTCCCCGAATACCAGGTCCCACCAGCCGTTCTTTTTCCACGCCTTCACAGAGTGCAAATCAGCGTGGGACAGACCCTTTACGCGAATGTTGCGGTGGGCGTGCCTCATCTTGCGCCTCAAAGAGAAATGACCGTCCCCAATGCCGCCAAGGAGCTGCCACCAGTCAGAAGGCGAGTAGATGTGGGTCCATGCCTCGGCCGCTTCGGCCATCATCCCCAAGGCCAGCCGCGTGTCCCTGCGTACTGGGGTCCCAAGGGTGATGAGGGCCTTCACCTTCATCTTCCCGCAGATGGCCTCCCCCACCACAGTCCCTCCGTGGGAGTGGGCCACGATCACGGTCTCGGAAGGGTTGCAGGAGTGAACGATGAAGTCCCAGAGGTATTCCCCTCCGATAATCCAGTTCTCGTTTTCCCCGAAAATCCCATCTATTTCCCCACCCCACCGCCTCCGGTCCACGGCCGCCCGTTGCGCACCCCGACGCTCGGCCTCGTTCCACCAGTCGCTACCCCAGTGAAACCACGGCTTCTCGTGGCGACCGCCATGGGTCCCGGCTACGGCTATCAGCGTCACCAAGAATACCGCCCCCTTCAGCAATCTGCTCCAACAAACCGTCTCTCAAATGTACACTCCTGCCACACTACGACAAAAATGTCACACTTCAAGACGCTCGTCAACCCCTGTCCTGTGGCAATTTTGTAATGTCGGGGGTGCTGCAAGGTTATCTGAGGCGGGGGTGGAAGGTTATTCGAACGCGCAAGAAGAGACCCATTCAGGTCTCACGGGCGGGGTATGAATGGGGCCGTTCTTGCACAACCGACAGTGAAATATGCCCAAAACTATGCCCTCATGAAAAGTCCTCCACGTGAAGCATCTGGCGGTAAAGGTTCACCAGACGGCTTAAGACCCTATACTCATCCTTCGCCAGGGCCTCCCGCTCCGCCTCCAGCCGGACCGATGCCCCAAGCGACACCATCCGACCAAAAGCCGCGTCAGCACGCTCCTCCGCGTCCTGAAGGCTACTCCTCAACTCCTGCTCGGATAAAAGGTCTG
>NZER01000462.1 GCA_002690445.1 Candidatus Pacearchaeota archaeon | reverse complement strand
TTCACTTCCAAACAACCTTCTTTATTTTCCCTGTAATCTCCATAGGCTTTTTATGCTGCCAGATGTTTCTGCCTATTGCCAAGCCAATGCAGCCGCTGTTCATGATTTCTTTGGTTTGCTTTATTAGTTGGCTGTCTTGTTTTTTTATTCCGCCGGCAATAACAATCTTGGTTTTGCCAGCTGATTTAACAGCCCAAGCGAGATCTTTGGGATTGCCATTATATTGGATTTTAATTATATCTGCTCCAAGCTCAAGTCCTGTTCTTGCTGAATATGCCATGAGTTGTTTTTTTGATTTTCCTTTTATTGATTTGCCGCGGGGGTAAATCCAGGCGACGACTGGCAGGGGTGGGGAGTGGGAATGCGCCTGCCTTAGAATATTTTCAAATTCTTGGAGCATTATAGATTCATGCTGGGAGCCGAGGTAGATTGTATAGCCAACTGCAGATGCTCCCAGCTTTACTGCTTCTTTAACAGTGCAGAGCTGCCGCGAGAGAGGGTCGCCTTTTACTAGGCTTGTTTTGCCATTTAACTTAATGATAAGTGGGACTTTTGCTTTTCTTATTTGTTTTTGATATTTTGCAGCTATTCCTTTCTGGAGGATTATGGCAGTGTATTTTCCTTGTTTGGCTATGTTAATGATATATTCTGGGTCAACATTCTTGTCATTAAAATCTACTGGACCGTGTTCAAGACCTTGGTCATAAGCTAGGAAAAGAGCTCTGCCTTTTTTGAGAATCTTGTTAAGTTTTAATTTTGGCTGAGTCATTTTGGTCTTGGTTGGGTCATTTTAATTGTAGTTAATTATTTTAATCACCTTTTTTATTACCTCTTTTTTCTTTTATATCTATAATCTTATCTCTTATCTGCTTTATATCATTTTCGTTTATTTTTGATAAGGCTTGTTTTGATTTTTCTAAGAATAAAGGGGCCTGCCCTATAATAAAATCAGACTCCTTCTTTTCAATTATCTTGTCTATATAGTATTGTGCTATATTTCTTAAATTAAAAGCTTTTTTTATTGTCTTAATATCCTGCTCTGAATAAAAATCTGATAATGCTAATTTCATAAATTCTAAAGTACAAGAATGGATCTCGCACTTAATTCCAAGCCTCATCAAAATAGCATATAAAGAATAATACATTGAATAATAGCAAGCAGAAATAGCAAACATCAAATTATAATCTTTTTCCCTAGTCATAGTCCCTATTGAAGCTTCAGCCATCTTTATATAACCTTGAGAGAGATTTTCATTTTGCTCAATTAACCTTATCCCGTCCTTTTGTTTACAGCACCATTCAATGCTTACCATATTAACTCCACAGAATCTTCGATACCTTTTAATATAATATGATTTTTTATTATCTCTTTAATAATTGTCTCTTTCTCATTAAATTTATTTTTACTTGACTTAACAATATTTATTTTTACTTTATAAAGTTCCTCTAAGTCATCTATCTCAGATATCTGGTCAACAACGAAGAGATCTAAATCAGAGTTTTTTGTTTGAGTTCCTGAAGCATAAGAACCAAATACAATCAACAGTCCTTTTGTCCTTTGTTCTAATTTTCCAAATAAATCTCTAAGTTTTTTATTTTTATTTAAAAATTTCAGTTTACGGTTTATTTCAATAATTTTAATAATCTCCTTCATGTGGGTATTAAAAGTGTTTAAAAAATAATATTTATTTCTTCCTTCTTGTGTAAATTTTAAAATATCTTTTTCTTCTAGATTATTGAGAATATTGGCGACAGTTTTTTGATTCAAATTCAGCTTTCTGGCGATATCTCTTCCATAAACCTTTTTATGATAATCAGATGAAAATTCCCCTATAATCTCTGCTTCCTTTTTATTGAGTAACATATTACTCATATGAGTAAAATAGTATTTAAATGTTTGGGTTTGAGAATTTGATTTTCCTTATTTTAACTTCAATCTTAACAATTTATTCTTAGCTCCGAAATGCCTAATTACTGATTCACTTTCTCTGAGACCAAGTCTCAGGCTTTGCGGGATTGATTTTCCTACGATAATTCCAGCAACAAAGCCAGAAGCAAAAGCATCTCCTGCTCCTGTCCTCTCTACAACTTTTATTTTATTAGGTTTGAGAGTGTATGTTTTATCTTCTTCGCTGTTATAGCACTGAATTTCTTTGTTTTTGTCCGTTATAACAACAATCTTAGGGCCGAGTTTTTTTAGCCCGATTAATTGGTCTTTGTCTTTTGTGAGCATCTGGGCTTCTTCTTTGTTTAGGACTAGGATGTGACAGATTTTTAAAAGAGGTTTTAGATTTTTTCTTTTTATGAGGTAGCTGCTCGGGTTGAAGGCAAGTTTTGCTCCTTTTTTTGTCAGAGTCTTGGCCAGTTTTATCTGCGATTCAAAACTTTTTCCAAGGAGGGAGGAAAAGTAAAGCCACTTGGTTTGGAATTTTTTTATTTCATTGAAGGAGATGTTATTGTTTACCCCCTTATATGTTAAGATTGTTCTGTTGTTTTCTTTGCTGTCAAGAATAATGGACTGCCCGCTGAGAGTGTTTTTTTGCTGCTTTCCTAGAAAGTCTATTTTTTCTTTTTTTAGGAGTTGAAGAATATCCTGGCCAGCTTTGCTGTCTCCGATTTTGCAGACGCATCCTGTTTTTAAGCCAAGTCTTGAAAAAGCAACTGCTGTGTTTGTTCCCCCTCCGCCAATATCAAATTTTAGATCTTTAATTAAGAGCTTGGCTCCGACTGGATATGCTATGTGTCCGCGTTTTTCAGCAAGGTTAGTGTCGACAAATGTGTCTGCGACTGCTGAACCAAATGTAACTACATCAAACATTTTATTTTACCTCTCTTAGTATGAAAAGAAAAATAGAATTAATAAATGTTCTTATTATTTCAGAGCGTGCGCTCGGGGGACATATGCCCTATCCTTAAAATAACTTATTAAAATCAAACTTCGCTCGAGCTCCGCCTTCAGCTTTCGCTCTCGCACACATTTTTATTAATGCCCAATTTCTCTTTTCACATCGTAGAATGCTAGACGTAATATAAGGAATCTGTAACTGATTATAAATTTTAGTGGAGCAAAATGGGAAAGCAACGTAAGGAGCGGATTTTGCGAGGGGTTGTTTATCTTTTGAGTTTTAGTTTCCTTAAGACATATGTCCTTTGTTATACATTATTATTTCAAAGCTTCCAAACCAGGAAGTCTTTCTCCGGCTATGTATCTTGCTAAAGCGCCTCCGGAAAGACTAATATGATTAAACTTTTTTTTGTTAATACTGCAGTGTCTTAGTGCGTCATTAAGGTGGCCGCCGCCCAGAACTGAGAATCCTTTATTTTTGGCAATTGCTTTTAATATAGCTTTAGTTCCCTTGCAAAATTTTGTATCAGCACAGAATCCTGCTGGACCTTTCATGAAAATTGCTTTTGCTTTTTTTATTTCTTGTGTATATTTTTCTATTGTGGCAGAACCAATATCAAAGATTTCATATTTGCTTGGGAATTGCTCTAGTGGAATTTCTTTTCGCTTGTTTTTAATTTTAAGTGCAAAATCTATTGGGGTTGATAATTTTGATGCTAGTTTTTTGATACGAGTTTTTAATTCTTTTTTTAGTTTGCTTCCTGGCTTGAGATTTTTCTGGATATACTTGTTTTGAACTCCGAGATTTTTCCCTTTGACTATGAGGCATAGTTGTCCAAATAATCCGCAAGCAAGGATTTTGTTATTTTTGAAAAGTTTTATATTGTCTTCTGGCTTGGCTCCGCCGAGAATAAATAAACAGGATTTAAGTTTTATTTTTTTCAGAGCATTGATTTCCTGTTCTAGGAGTCTGCCTGCACAACTTGGGAGATATTTGGGAAAAGAGACAATTGAAGTTTGATTTCTATGACAGATAGAAAATGCGTCGTTGACATATATGTCTGAGAGGGGAGTGAGGGTTTGTATTATTTTGTTATTTTTATTTTTTTCTGGTTTAAATTCATCTTTCTGGAATCTAATGTTTTCTAAAAGAATTGCTTGTCCTGATTTTAGAGATTGTATTGCCTGCCTTGCTTTTTTGCCGAGAGTGTCTGGAATGAATTTTACTTTTGTGTATTTGTTGAGCTGATTTGCATGTTGTTTTAGTGAGATGAGGTCTGATTTTCCTGGTCTGCCTTGGTGAGCTAGAATAATTATTTTTGCTTTCTTTTTCTTTAGCTCTTTAATTGTGGCTGCTGCTTGTTTAATTCTTTCAGAAGGCAGAAGTTTTTTATTTACAATATCAGAATTTAAATCTGTTCTGAGAAGAACTGTTTTGTTTTTGAAGTTGAAATTTGAAAGGGTTTTCATTTTCTATTTGAACTTATTTATATAATCAAAAGATGCTATAGCTGCTTTTGCCCCTTCTCCAGCTGCGACAACAATTTGCTTTGTTGGAATATCTGTAACGTCCCCTGCTGCAAATACACCGGGTATGTTTGTTAAGTTTTCTCTGTGAGTTATTGTACTTCTAAAAATCATTATCTCTCCCCACTTATTTTTCTTTATGATTTTTGCAAAACTAGTTTTAGAGATTAATCCAATTTCTATGAAGACTCCGTCGGTTTTGAGGATTTTTTCCTGACCTTGTCTTGAATATTTTAAGCTAGTGACAACCTTGCTGCCTGCAATTTCCAGAATCTTTGTGTTATTAATGTGTGTGATTTTTTTGTTTTGCAGAACTTTTTCTTTTAGCACTGGTTCTCCGCCTAATTTCGGATTTATATCAATCAGATAAATTTTTTTTGCATATTTAGATAAAAACAAGGAAGCATCTAGGGCAGAATTTCCGCCTCCGACAACTACGACTGTTTTATTTTTAAAAAGCGGGGCGTCGCAGGTTGCGCAGTAGTTTACGCCTTTTCCTAAAAATTCTTCTTCACCTGGAACTTCTAGTTTTTTTGGTTTTTTCCCGGATGCAATGAGGATTGCTTTTGTTTGGTAGATATTTTTTTTTGTTTTAACTAAAAGAAATTTTCCTTTTTTTTGAATGTTAGTAACTTCTGCTTGTTTTATTCTTATATTATAATCTTGCATATGTTCTTGGAATTTTTTAACTAAGTCTCCTCCGGACAGAAAGTGCAAGCCAGGATAGTTCCCGACATCAGAACTCCAGGATGTTTGGCCGCCGACATCAAGACTTATGATTAGAAATTTTATTTTTCTCCGTGCTGCATAAATAGCTGCAGTTATTCCTGCGGGTCCTGCCCCGATAATAATTAAGTCATACATTTTAGTTTTTGGATTTTTTATTTATCCTAATCTTTATTTTAAATCTTTTTTAGCATATCAACCATTCTGCAACTATATCCGAATTCGTTGTCATACCAAGCCAAAACCTTGACTGTGTTGCCTATGGTTTGAGTTAGCAAACTATCTACTATGGATGAGTGGGGGTTTTTTATGATATCTGAAGAAACAAGTTCGTCTTCGCTGTATTGCAAAATTCCTTTTAATTTTTCTGCTGCGGCTTTTTTCAATGCTTTATTGACTTGATCAGAGCTTACATTTTTATTTAATTCAGCGACAAAATCTACAATGCTTCCGCAGGATACTGGCACTCTTATTGCTAACCCATTTAATTTTCCTTTTAATTCTGGGATTACTTGAGTTACTGCGGATGTTGCTCCTGATGTAGTTGGAACTATGTTCGCTGCTCCTGCTCTGCCCCTCCTTAGTTTTTTGTGGGGGGCGTCGAGTATTTTTTGGCTGGTTGTATATGCGTGGATAGTTGTCATAAATCCTTTCTTGATTCCGAAAGCGTCATTTAAGACTTTAGCAACGGGGGCAAGGGCATTAGTTGTGCAAGAAGCAACTGAGATTATTTTGTGTTCTTTTTTTAGTTTTTCTTCATTGACTCCTAATACGATTGTGATATCTGGATTTTTAGAAGGTGCGGAAAGTAAAACTTTTTTTGCTCCAACTTTCAGATGTTTTGCAGCTTCTTTTTTATCTGTGAAAATTCCTGTTGATTCAATTACAACATCAATGCCTAATTTTTTCCATGGAAGTTTTTCTGGGTCAGCTTCGCACAAAACCTTAATTTTTTTGTTTCCAATTTTAAGGAAATCTTTTCCAGCTTCTACTTTTTTGTTGTAGTTGCCATAAATAGAATCATATTTTAATAGATACGCTAGAGTTTTTGTGTCTGCTAAATCATTGATTGCAGAAAAATTTATTCCCCTCTCTAATCCGATCTTTAGTATGGTTCTTCCAATTCTGCCCAACCCGTTAATTGCGACTTTCATTTTACCTCTTTTATATTCCCGATAATAAAACCTAGTTAATAAAGTTTTCTTTACTAATGAATTTGTGTATAACTTGAGTATATAAATTTTTAAATAGTTAGATAATTTTATGTCCAAATGAGAAAAGAACTTTTAGGTTTGGTTTGCATTTTTGCTTTGCTTTTTAGTCTGGGTTTTGTTTCGGCGCGGACTGATGATTATAAGGAATTTATTAGTGTGACAAAGTATCATCGGTATGGGGGTGGTGTGACAAAGACTGTTTATGCAGATTATGATAATGAGAACAGGTTTTCAACTTATGATTATCGGCACGGATATTCTTATCGGACCTCGCGGGATTATTGGGATAGGCATTATGATTATGAGGTTTTTGATAATGAAGAATATGACAGGGGGTGGAATTATCAGAAGAGGTATAATTACCGAGAAAGGGATAGTTGTCTACGGGAAAATAATTATCTCAGGGGACGCTGTTATGAATATGGTGGGGAGTATTCTGCTGAATATAGCCCTTATTTGAAGAAAACAAAGATTAAGAAGTGCTATTCTTCTGCACCGAGGGGCAAGTTGTTCTATACTAAGTGCTAATTATTTTTGTTCTTCTTGAGTAAAACTAAAGGTTTATAAAAGGAATTTCTATTGATGAATTATGGAAGACGATAATGCAGAAGGAGACGCTGCTCCAGAAGGAGACGCTCCAGCAGAAGACGCTCCAGCTGACGCTGAAGCTGAAAAAGAAGACGCTCCAGCTGACGCTGACGCTGACTCACCTGAAGAAAGCGCAGAATAATTCTTCAGTAAAAAATTTTGTTTTTTTTTATTTTGACAAGCCCGCAAACATGGGCGCGGGCCAACCTAGACTCTATGCCTAGGGTCTGTTTCGTTAGTTTTAAAAACCCGATTCTCGTTGTGTTAATATGGAAACTGTACGGAGTTATCCCCATCATTAGAAGATTTCTTAGTTGTAACTCCAAAGATTTTTATACTTGTTCTGAATTAAATATAAATGGTGGTTGTAGTTTAGTGGCAGAACGCACGGTTGTGGTGAGTGATTCGCTTTTGACTAGTGGATTATTATGCATTACAAATGCAAATCGCGAAATCCGTGAAGCCCGAGTCCGATTCTCGGCTTCCACCCTTGAGGTGAGAAAATGAAAACAGAAAAAATTAGAGGGTTTAATGATTTTGTTGGCGAAGATGCTTTGAAGCGAGCGAAAGTTAGGAAAATTATTGAGGAGCAGTTTGAGGTTTACGGGTTTGAGCCGGCTGAGACGCCGATTATTGAGGCTGAAGATTTTGTTAAATCTGAGAATGAAGGGGACGAGGCAGTGAGTGATGTTTTTAAGCTGCAGGATAAGGGAAAGAGAAAACTTGCCTTGAGATATGAATTTACTTTTCAGTTAAAGAGAATTGCGAAGCAAAAAAAGCTGCCTTATAAGAGATATCAGACTGGGCCGGTTTTTCGCGACGAGCCTGTTTCTTCAACGAGATTTAGGCAGTTTACGCAGTGCGATGTTGATGTTGTGGGCAGTTCTGTTAAGGATGAAGTAGAAGTTTTGGCTACGATTAAAAGTATATCTGAGAAATTGGGGATTGATACAATTATTTATATTAATAATAGGAAACTGATGAATGAGATTTTAGAAGATGAGAAAATTGAGGAGAGATATATGGAAGATGTTATTCGGGAGATTGATAAGTTAGATAAGCTTCCGGAGAAAAAAGTTCTTGAGAATCTTAAGAAGTATAATGCTGAGAAACTTTTGAGAATATTTAAGAAACCGGAGAAATTTTTTGAGAAATATAATTTTTATAAAGATATTCAGGAATTGCGAAAGTTTTGCCAGAATTACGGGGTGAAGGTTGAGTTTGCTCCGAGTTTGGCGCGCGGGCTTTCGTATTATAATGGAACTATTTTTGAAGCGAAGGTTAAGGGAACTGGGGAGAGTGTGGCGGGGGGGGGGGCTTTTGAAATTAATGGGATTCAATCAGTTGGTTATGGTGCTGGTTTAGAAAGATTATGTGCACTGGCTAAAGTTGAGTTGGAAGGTGTGAAAATTTTAGTTTTATCAATTGGACAGGATAAGAAAGCAATTCAGATTGCTGAGAAATTGAGGAAGGATGGAACAGCGACGGTGGTTTTGCTGGACAAGGGGGTAAGCAAGGCGCTGGATTATGCAAATGCTCGGAAAATCGAGAAGGTTGTTTTTGTAGGTGAGGAGGAGGTTAAAAAAGGGAAATTGAAAGTTAAGGATATGAAAACTGGTAATGAGAGGCTGGTTAGTGAGAAAGAATTAGCTGGAGATTTATGATTATTTTTGCGCTTGATTAATTTCTTCGGTATTAGATATTTCTTGTTCTTCTGTTAATTCTGCAAGTTCTTTTCTTAGTGCACGAGCTTCTTCTTCGTGCATCTCTAAAGCCATGGAAATTTCATCAAAGTGAATGTCTTGTTTTAGGTAAACTTTTTTGTTGTTAGAGAGATGGAGAACTGGAAGAAATGATGCGATCTTTTCTTCTCTTGATGGAGCAAGTTCTGAATATTTCATGCGGATTTTTTCAGGCTGTTTAATGTGGTTTTGAATGCGGAGGAAAATATCTTTTATTCTTGTTTTCAGTGGGATGCGGGAGGTTTTAGGCAGGACTGTGAGGGCGGACTTTTCTGCTTGCTTGGATTTTATTTCTCTTTTAATTCTCCGGTTTTCTGTGTCAATTGCTTTATTTAATGAAGACATAAGTTCTTTGAGAGTAACTTTTCGATGGCGGGCCATGGGAGTGCGGGGGACAAGAAGGGGAAGTTCGTCTTCATCAATTTCTATTCTTTCAAAAGAATACTGGTTTTCCTGTTTTCCGTAAAGAGCTTCATCTAAACTTTGAATGTGAGTGTTTAATAAGATTTCAGATTTTAATCTTAGAAGGAGGGAGCAGGCAAGCAAGACTTTTGAAGAAATAAAGAAATCTGCTTCTTCTAATTGCTGAATTGTCTCAATATATTTGTCTGCTAAAACCCCTATATCTATATTCCACGGATCCAGCTGCTCTGTTTTGATTAGGTCGTATATAATGGCCTGCCAGCTTAGTTCTTCGCTGGTTATTAAGTTGAAAAACTGGCCTTGGTTAATTTTATCTTGGGTTGTATCCTTTTTCTCCATTTATAGAATATAGTAGGAGAATTAATAAAGTTTGTTATGTTAGTGGCATTAATAATAGTGTCACTACTAAGTTACATCACAACCGAAAGCTTTAAATACTGGTTTATGTTTTGTATGTTATCACCTCTTTTTCCCCAGGAGAGGGCGACAGAGCACACTTTTTTTCGCTTTGTCACCTCTCTTAGGGTTATATTTAATATGGCAAAAAAAATTACAACATATGTTCAACGCTCACAAAAAGTTCCCAATGTAATGAGCTTTTTAGAATACAAAGATCGCATAGATCCAAAGAAGATTGCTGTAGCCGATAGTGCACAGTTGTATGCAAATCATCGGGGCGCTATGCATAATGGTGTTCCTGTTTTCCCCGGATCTGTAATGGAGGCTGAAAGAGTAAATGTGACAGCTGAGGCAAATAGATTGGGATTAGATTTATTTGCTGAAGAACTTTTTAAAAAAATTGATGCTGAATTTGAACAAAAAGCAAAAGCACAAATGGCAAGAGAACAAGGAAAATAGGGGGATATGTTATTCTTTATTTGATTGATTTGCTGAACTAGGTGCGAATTCGGTAAAATGGCATTTGCCGCAGTATAGCCGTCCTTGCCCGTGACTTAGAAAAATGCCTGGACCGCATCTTGGGCATGATCTTTCTTTTGTTAATTTATCACCTTCGATTTTGTATTTTGTATATTTTTTGCTTGTGGGTTTGTTAACATGTTTTTTCTTTCCTTTGATTTTTGACTTTACTACCATTACTCTGTTTTTTGTTCTTGTTTAGTTTCTGGCTCTTCTGCTGGTTCTTCTGCAGGTTTTTCTTCTGGCTTGTTTGGTTCTTTATTTTCTTCTTCTGCTGGTTGTTCAGGTTTTTGCTCTGTTGATTCTGTTTTTTCTGCTCCGGCTTTTTGTTTTTCTTCTTCTTTTATTTTATTCCTTATCTTCTTTGGAATTGTTTCTATTTTTTTTCTTGCTTCAGGAGAATCATAAACAAAAACTTCTGCTGTGAATGTTTGCGTCCCAAAATTGCTGTTAACTTTTTTTACTACTACTAGATTTTCTTCTTTGTTAATTTGTTTTTTTACTTCTTCGACGCTTGGAACTGCTTCTGATTTTATTTCTAATGTTATTTCTTCCCGATTGAGAAATGGGTTTTTTTCCTGGCTAATTGTTTTTGCTTCCATAGAATTATCTGGATTTAATGGCAAACTCGCCTGTTTTGTTTATTTCCATGTTGTCTGCGATTTCTGATTTTTCTGAATTGAAAATATGAACGCGGCCTTTGAAATTATCTGATGCTGGTGTTTCTCCGCAAGATGGGCATTTATCTCCTTCGTAAATTGCTCTGCAGTTTAAACATGATTTTTCCTTTGCCATTTTTTATTTTTTCTCTTTTGCAGATTTAGATGGTTTTTTAGTTTCAGACTTAGCTGCTTTTTCTTCTAGTTTAGCAAGTTTTGCTGCTTCTTTTTTTGATTTTTCTTTTTCTGTCTGCACCCAGTCTAATTTTCCTAAGCCGGGCTGTCTCATTGTTAATCCGATTTTTGGCTCTTCACCTTTATATGAAATTGCGACGATCCGTGCAATGCAGTCATCTTTTTTGTTTAGTGATCTTTTCCCGTCCTTGCCTGTTAGTGAGCCGGTTTTTGAGAATGAAACATAGTCGTCCATTGTCTGTGAAATGTGAATCATGCCTTTAATTACGCCCAGATTGATGAATGCACCGAAACTTGTGATCTCGTCTATGGTTCCGTAAGCTAATTCTTGTAGTTCTGGTCTGAAGACAATTAATTTGAACTGTGATTTGTAGTAGGCTGCCCCGTCGCCCGGGATTATGATGCCTTCGTCTACATTAAGAACTTCTAAAACAGAGACAACTGTGCCGAGTTCTTTGTCCTGAAACCCGGAGTAAGTTTCTTGTAATTGTTCTTTGACAGCTTCAGCAGTAGCTAGCCCGAACAACTTCGGCTCTACTCTAACATGATCTTCGACTTCAACTAAATAGAACATAATTAAATGAGAAAAATTTGGTTTAAAAGCTTTTTGTAGGGGGGTTTTTGGGGAACCTTTTTGATTTGTTATGAGAATACTACCTAGTTATACTTCAAAGAATCCTTCTAATTGTTCGTAAACTTTTGGCATTTGTTTTTTTATTTCTATTTGTATCTCTTTAGGTTCTGTAATCTTACCATCGTCAGTGATATCCATCTGTAAGTATGCTTTGATGCATTCTTCATCTTCGAGCATTATAAAATGTTTTGCACAAAGAGATTTATGATCACATTTGGTAATTCCTTTCTTTTTACAGATTACACAAGTACCCATAATATCATCCGGTGTTTCTTTTTGAGCTTTATCAAATTTTTTCTTAACGTCGAGATTTGTTTCCATATTTATTATGTCTTTTAGAAGTTTAAATAATTTTCCTTGCATTATTGACTGAATGCTGAACTATAGGAATATTTATATAGTAGTTATAGTTACTATATAACATGGACAAAACAACAATACAGATAAATCTCGGAACTCTTGAAAGACTAAAAAATCTTAAGCATTGTGAGAGGCAATCTTATGATGAGTTATTAAATGTGCTAATAGATAGTTGTGAAGAAGAAAGTTTAAGTGAGGGAGAGATTGAAGATATTAAAATAGCACTTGAAAATGTGAAAAAAGGAAGAGTGAAACCTATTGAACAGGTTGCAAAAGAATTGGGAGTGACTCTTAGGTAAAATGTACTCTATTCAAGTTGAAAAGAATGCAGAAGATTTTTTAAAAAAATTGCCCAAGCAGGATGCTGAGATTATATTAAATAAAATTTATTCAATTAGAGAGAATCCATTCCGATTTCTAAGAAGATTAAAAGGCGGAAAATTATGGAGGTTAAGAATAGGTGATTATCGGGCAGTTGTTGATATTGTCATTTCAATGAATAAAGTTATAGTGTTAAGGATTGGGCGTAGGAAGAATATTTATGATTAAATAATTTCCAGACTTTTTTTCCCTCTGATTGTGAGTATTTTGTTGTCAAATCTTTTTTTGAGATTCCGGTCTAGGGTGGCGATTATGACCTGGTTGTTTTTTGCATATCTCACAATTCCGTTGTCAACTGTGTCAGTTCCGAGCGGGACATTATCAAAATTGTCTACTAACTGCAATGCAAGTTTTGCTGATTCTTTGTCTGCGGTTTTTTCACCCTGCCTTTCTGCTAATTGTTTTAATTCTTTTAAAACTTCAAGCGGGACAACCCATTCAATTTCTTGGTCAAATAACTGATTAGCTAAGCTGTCAAAATCTATTTTTTGCTTTGCTGTTGTTAAGAGGAAGTTTGTGTCTAGTAAGATTTTCATGAGAATATGAGATAAGGAAGATTTATATAATTAATGAATTAAGAAATTATATGAAAGAGGTAGAGCACATTTTGAGGATTTTGAAGGAGACGCGCGAAGCATTTGATACGGGTGATGTGGTGAGAGTGAAGCATCTTTCGAATCAGACTATTCACACGGCGGCGATTTCTCAGGATGGGGATAATGTGGTTGTGGCTGTTTTGGTTTATGCGCTGGGCAAGGTTTTGGAAAGGGAGCGTTACCGGGAGATGGCGGGGTGGGATGTTTTTTATAAAACTCTTATAAAAAATTTTGATATTGCAATAAAAAGTTTAGAGAAGAATGATATTGAGAAATTTCGGGAGGCTGTTGGGGCAATTAGGAATTGCCTGAATGAAATTGATGAGGATTTAGGATTGTATATTCAGGATGTTTTTCGGAAAGCCGAGATTAACAAGGCGTTTAAATTGTACGAGCATGGTCTGAGTTCAGAGCAGACTGCGAAACTTTTGGGAGTTTCTCTTTGGGACTTGTCTACTTATATTGGGCAATCTTCTATTTCTGAGGCGTTTGCTTCTGAGACTTTGCCTGTTCAAGAGAGAGTGAAAATTGCTGAGGAGATTTTCGAATGAAAATCACCAGTTATTCACGAAATAAATTTCGCAAACAAGAGGAGATTTTCAGATGAAGATTAGATGGGCTAAGAAGCAAGATTTGAAAGAGATTGTAAGTATTTTTATGACTGGGAGTAAGAAGCGGCCCTATCTGCAGAAGTGGACTAAGAAGAAAGTGACTGATAATTTTAAGCCTTCCTTGAAGAAGAAAGAATTGTGGGTTGCAGTACTTAATGGAAGGGTTATTGGATTTGTTCTTGCTGGGCTTTCTTCTGCAAATAAGAGAATCGCTTATATCGATGAATTGTGGGTGACCGAAAAATATCGGGGAAAGGGTGTTGGTAAAAGTTTGTTAGCGTTTGTTGAGGGATTTTACAAAAAGAAGGGAGTTAATATAATAAGGTTCACAGCCTATATTAAATCTAAGGCGTCTGGCTTTTATAAAAAACTAAATTACAAAGCAAGCAAGGAAGTTGTTCTATTGGATAAGAGGTTGTGATGAAACCAAAAAAATTTCTGGTGTTTGATGCAGGTCCGATTATATCTCTGACTATGAATGGACTTTTGCCTATTTTAGAAAAATTGAAAAAAGAATTTGACGGCGAGTTTGTGATTACACCTGATGTTAAGAAGGAAGTTGTTGATCGGCCGTTGAAAATTAAAAAGTATGCACTTGAAGGTGTTAAGGTGTCACATTTAATTGAAAAAGGTGTCTTGGTTTTGTCTTCTAAGTTTGTTTCTGATTCTGTTTTAAACAGGGAAGCTAAAAAGATTTTGAAAAGTGTTAATTCTGCTTTTCGCGATGAGAAAACTGGGGATAAAATCGGATTGATTCATGAGGGGGAGGCGTCTCTTTTGGCTTTTGCTAATTTATGCAAGTGTAATAATGTGATTGTTATTGATGAGAGGACGACGCGGATGCTGACTGAGGCTCCTGAGAAGCTAGAGCATTTGATGGAAAAGAAACTTCATACAGATATAGATGCTGATATTGATAAATTGAAAGAGTTGGAGAGGTTTAAATTTATTCGTTCTGCTGAGCTGCTTTATGTTGCTTATAAAAAGAACTTGTTTGAGTTGAAGAAAAATAAAGTTTTGCTGGATGCTTTGCTTTATGGTGTGAAGTTTAATGGGGCTGCTATTTCTTCGCGGGAAATTGAGAAGATTAAGAAGTTGGTGTAGGTTGTGGCACGCGTGCTTCTAGTCCTTGGACAGTTGTTTCTGCTCGATCGATTGCGTCTCCAAATTCTTTAGCAAAATTTTTTGCTAAATTTGTAAGATGATCTTGGGGGAAAGCTATCATTCTTTGATGATACGATTTTGCCATTCTTAGACAATATCTCATATGTTCGATACCACCCTTGCCATAAGGCCTAATTTTTTCCAAAAATCCTTCTATTTCTCTTTTATATGTTTCATACTGCGCTCCTGTGTTAAAACCTTTTTGGAAATCTGTTAATTGGGCATCTCCTGTCCTTTCTCCTTCTGCCATAAAAATTAATGGAATTAGGAGTTTATAAAAATTTATATAGGGGAGTTGTTATGGTTTTTTGTGGGAGCATCGGATAATGTTAGTCTACTCGGCTCCAGCGAACGAATCGCTGTCGACTATTCGACAGATTTACGATTGCAATTCGTGAGAACCCGAGGGGTGGGGGTTAAATTCCTCCTGTTCCCATTGTGCGTCCTGTTTCTCGTGTATAACCTAGAGATAGATGGTCTATCTTAAAATAATTTGATAAAATCAGACTTCACTCCAGCTCGAGCGCCGCCTTATTTTCGCAATTCACTCTCTCGCTCGTGGAGAAATGTAATCGAGAGCAAATTGCTCACGGCTCCCGCTCTCGCACACATTTTTATTAATGCCACAACTCCTCTTTTCACATCGTAAAATGCTAAATAAATCGTGAGGAAAGATAATTCTGATTACTAAACTCGGCGGGAAATTCAAAGTCATTTATTGCTTTGGATTGGGGTTCAGTTATAACCCGGACTAACATTCTCGCAATATTTATAAAGAAGTTTATCTTATGTAAAACATGGTAAAAAAGAAAGGGGAAGGGAGTATTGGGGTGTCTAAGGAAATTTCCTCTGTGAAGGTAAAAAAGAAAAAGATGACTGGGCGGGAGCGGGAGGAGTTGTTGATTGAGAATTTTGTGGGGCTGCAGAAGGCGATGACGAATTTGTCTATTCGGTTTGAAAATTTATCTGGGCAGATTGTGAAATTGCTGCAAGTTTTTGAAGAGTCGGCGAAGAGTTTGGTTGGGGGGAAGCATGAAGATGATAATGAGATGCTGAAGAAAATTGATTCGCTGCTTGACCAGAATAAGACAATTGCGCAGGGGTTGGTTTTGATGGAGTCGAAATTAAGAAAAAGGCATGAGCCAGAGGTCGGAGCGATTGGGGCTTTTAAACCGAGACCGCTTCCAAGATCATAATGGGCTCTGTAGATTATGAAATTAAGGTGATGGCGAAAAGTCCGTTTGTAAGAACTCTAACTCTTGCTGTTATTCGGAATATTTTGTCTCACCAGATTTCTTATGATGAAAAACATGTTATTGATGCTGATTTAGTTCCGCGGGTTTCTCAGAAAGTTGCACAGGCCTCTTTGAGAGAGGGGCAGACAGAAAAATTTGAAGAAGAATTAGTAGAACCTGCTCAGGAAGTTTTACCAGCCAGACCGCTGCTTGTTCATCCGCAGCAGAGGGTTATGGCTCCTCCGGCGGTTAGGGGTGGTGCGGGCGGGGGGGAGGCTGATGCAGATTATGGGAAAATTGCTCCTATGCTTGGGGACACTTCTGTTTCTACAATTGAATGCCCGGGTCCGGAACAGCCATTGGTGATTATTCGGGCGGGGCGGCGGCAGTTTACGCAGATTCGTTTAACTCAGGAAGAAATAACTGATATTTTTGAAACTGTTTCTGAAAAGGCGCGCATCCCGCTTTTGGACGGGATGTTCCGTGCAGCTGTAGACCATTTTTCTCTTAACGGGATTGTTTCTGATATGATTGGGAATCGGTTTGTGATTCACAAGCAGACGCCTTATGCTTTGCTGGAGGGGCGGGGTTGAATGGGGGGTGGGATGAAAAAATCAAAATCGTATCCAAAAAATAAAGAACACTTTAAAAAACTAATTCCATTTGCAAGGGAGATAATTTCAATTTGCAAAGATAATAAAATTCAGCCGATTATTTACGGAAGTTTTGCTCACTTTCATCATACAAG
>NZER01000461.1 GCA_002690445.1 Candidatus Pacearchaeota archaeon | reverse complement strand
TTCGGTTTCTTCGAAGCTTTTTTTACATTTTGAACAGTCGGACATTTGGCGGTATCTCCCCAGTTAATTACATCATAATTGTCCCTGTAACTGTGAGAAAACGTGTTACGAGGTTTATCGCCTTTACCCGCTCCTTTATTTTCTGGCTTTGCAGATTTCACAATCACATTTTTTAAATCTCAACCAATACTTAATCACGGGCCATAATCCTATGGTTTTGATTTTCCACCAAAAATTTTTCATTCCATAAGGAGAGCTTTAAGCTTGCTTATGGGTTTCAATTCCTGTCCCTCTATAAGGTATGCTCCGTGAAGAGAGGTTATGGGTCCGCCATAAGGAATCGAAGGCAAATCTTTATCACGCGCCCATCCTACCAAATGACATTTATAGGGGCGCTCTTTAGGAACCATCGCCAGCACATAAATCCAACCATCATGCCTTTCCCTCGGTCTTACGAGAAGTCGGTAGCGCATGGGATCTGAAGAGTACCTCATCATGCTCCCCTTAATATCAACATTAGACAGCCCTATAATGTCGACCCCACCGTCCCCTTGGAGGGGGTTTTTATTGGCTTTCTCCCGAGCTTTCCAATAACCTTCTGCGGACCCTGTAAGGACCACGGACCCAACATAAGTGGAAATTTGCCCCACTAACTGATCGTGTCCCAAAGTTTTTTTTCTATTTTTGTTTGACCGGATTTGAGAAGTGCCACCTATCATCGCCAGTCGGCTGTTTTCTCGGACTTTTTCCGAGTCTATGTCGGAAATCGTGTAGCTTACGACGTCTTCGCTTGTGATCATGTTTTGATTTTCCACCAAATCATTCCAACTCCAATTCGGACGTTGGAATATTATAACAATCTGCTGTAAACTTAAAAGGATAATTGGGGGAAGAGTCTGGATCAAGCTCCCCCTTTTTCCTAAAAACTGCCTTTTTATAAAATTCTTCTTTGGAAATACTTCCTAGATACCACGCGGTCTTCATGTCATTTAAGACGCTAACGAAAGCATATCTATCACATTTTTGCTTGGTATTGAAATCGGCAACGGTACAGTTATAGTTAGATCGTGGAGCTACTTTGCGTTCTTTTGTTTTTACGTCTATTTTTACCCCGTTTCGGTCTATCACGTCGTAATCGTAAGTATCCTTAATCTCTCCCCCTTCGAGGTGCAAGACTAGAGCTTCGCCTATGTATCCAACCAATCCTCCCTCTCGTTGTCTGATTGAGTTGTTAATCAGTGGGAAGTTATCAAACCTTCTTTTCGCTTCTTTGAAAGTAGCTTCGCTTACTTTGAATTTTTTCATTTCTAGTAACTCCGCTTAGGTTTTTTGCAAACGTTCGATGATTTCAAACATTTTAATACGGGGGATGTCTTTGATAGTGCCCCACCCATCTGCTCCGTCCACTGCTTCTTTAACCATTTTGTCTCTGATGCCAGCGAAGTTTATTTTCTTTTCCTTCATTAGGTTGGTTAAGTAAATGTCCGGTGATGCGGAATTTTTGTTAGGGCTAGGTTTTGATATCTTCACGTTTTTAATTTCTTCCTTGGCTACTATGTTGATACGCAAGAAGTTACGCACTGCGCGACAGAAGGCTCTATTTTCAGCTATTGCCGCAAGGTACATCTGACCGAAGCCCTCTGTATTATTTAATCCTGCATCAGCTACGCTCTGAAAAAGTACGGACTCTCCCTTCTCCGTTTCGTAATTACCTATCCAAACTATTGAGCATGAAACACATACGTATTCGGGTGAAGCGTGGGTCACCGTGTAGGTAACCGAGTGGTAGCCTCGAATATTAGCTAAATCTTTTAGACCTCCCAGTAAAATAATTAATTCGTGATCTTCTAATTTGGAAATATCCGTTTCGTCTGTTCTATCTCTGTTCGCAACCAGAAACTCAGGTTTGATCATCTTGCGCCAGTTGACGGACCCGTCTTCGTTGAAAACGTATTTAACGTTTTTATCTTCTAACAGGCCATATTCGTTCCTCTTAACAATAACCGGCGGTTTATTTTTAATAGTAGTTCCCATACGTCTTTAATAGTAACTCGAGCGGGGTGCCATGTCAACACCTAAATTTTACAGATTCTTTGGTTAAACAGCTTCACTTGCGGAGGAGAACCTGAAAAGAACCTCGCTTTTATCGTGGGCTGTAAATATTTATTTTTCCTCCAAGAAATGAAAATGATCGTACTGCTCCCAAAATAACGGCGTATCGATTATCTCAAAGGGTTCGTGCTGCATTGAGGGGGTATGGTGAACTCCTCGTCGAAGAGCAGCTTCACTTGTATAAAATTTATTATCATGAATAATAAAATAATTGGATTTATAATGAAGTTTTTTCTTCCCTTTAAGTTCTTCAAAATCGTTTTGGGCTTTCTGGGGAATTTGATGAATGAGACCATAGTCCATGTAATCCAATTTGAAACAGTTAGTTTCTTCTTCAGTTTTGCGACTGCGTAAAAGATAGTTAATGGATTTTTCTTTTACCATTCGAATGAAATCTGGACTATTATCGTCTTCCAAGTAGTAGACAAGCTCCACTATTCTTTCGTGATATTTTTGCAAGATTTCAAAATCAAAAGCCCTGTTGGTTATTACAGAGCAGCTACATGCCTCTAGCTGTTTCACCAAAGCCTCCTCCTTGAAATTTAAGTCCATACGGACGATAATGGAAGAGATGCTAAGCTTGTGGGGATCTATAAGGTTGGTAAGGTCGGACTCTATTCTTGGTTGGTTGAACGCAGGGCCAATTTTTACGGTTCGAAATTTCGGAGAAAAGCCGTAAATCCCTAAAAAATTTAAAATCTTTAGAGCTATTTTTTCGGGTGGTATCTCGTTGATTGACTTGGGATTTTCCGAAGGGTTAAAAGTGGGCTTCTTACCTATGTCCGGAACTAAAATTTCTAAACACTCTTCGTCTGTCCAGTAGGGGAGGAATTGCTCCGGAAAAGAATTGTTTGAAAAGAGGATAACCGACTTCTTATTGTAAAGTGAGGCGATGTGAGAAGACTCGTTGTTGGGGGATGTGTGAAGGAGCGATCTTGTTATAACATACGCTTTTTGATTAAAATTGCACTGCCCTATGGCGGTGTAACAATTTTTCAATAATTTGCATTCCTTGTTTCCAAGCTGTACTATCTTGATTCCTTCTTTTTCCAAATAGGGATGAATTAGATCAACTACAATCTGCCAATGGTCGTAAATGAGAGCACTGGAACCCACGCTTGAGGTATCTATCGTTATGAATTTTTCCACAGCCATTGGGAAAAATTTTTCGTAAACAAAAGGTTTGTCTATTTTAAAATCGTTTTGTAAGGCGTAGGATTCTAGGACATGCATAACGCTTTTTTATCTATTCGGTCTTTGTTATTATGAACGTAATTGTTGGTTCTTTGGGTTGATAAATGGGGGGTAAAGGCTATTTCAAAAAAACCTTCGTGGTCGCCTATTCCCTCTAAATAAAGGGTATTATCAAACTGTGCGTTGTATGGTATTGTCTTATGAACATACTCGTTACCCTCCAAAATGTGAAAATTTTCTGGATTCGTAGCCACATACAAATTATATTCCGGATATTTAAGCTTAAGGGATTTGAAAAGAGCGGTAGACAAGAAAACGTCCACGGCTGACTCTGGCATTACGTAAATCATACGTTTTCCCTCATCGTCGTCCAGCTGGTCCTCTATTTTTAACGGGAAATGTTTTTGATTGTGTTCTGCGGCTACCCGCCTAAAATAATCTTCTATTTGTTTTCGCGGAGCTTTGTTTTCAAGTTGGGACATCCAATACTTATACCCCTCATCGTTAACGTGGCTGTCTGTAGCTAAGATATCTTTGTAAAGTTTCAATACCCATTCTGAGTTGCTCTCGATGTGGGGGATGGAGGCGTGGGGGTTGTTTTTAACCGCATTTTCGGAAGCCGTGTTTTTGAAGTCGTAATTTTTATCTGGGGCATTGTCGATGAACTCTTCTATTTTTTTACCTATCACCTCAACGGAAAAGTTATCCATAGCCCATTGCCTCGCAATAGCGCCCTGTTCTTGTCTTTCTTCCGGCGTCATTTGGTAAACTTGTTGGATAGAATTTGAAATAGAAACGGGACATGTAGACGCCTTTTTGAATTCTGTTTGATGCTCTCTGTATTCAGACCATTCCAGCGGAATAGAGGCCGAGCCTTCTTCACAGCTTTCCTCTCCGCAGCTATAATTAGTAACAAGGGTTATGAGCTCGGCGAGCTTAGCCTCTTGGATCGGGATTTCTTGACCGCCGCTCGTAAAAGGGTGACAATAAACATCCATGAAGTTATAGATCTCATTTAACTGGTCTTCCCGCACTCCATAACTTACGTTGGGTGTCACTTGAGATTTCTCTTTACCGCATTGTGGGCAATTGATTTCTTCCCCTTTGTATTCTTTTATTTCATAAGCACCACACGACCGACACACATGAGTTGTGAGGATTTCTTGCGCGTCTAACCCGTACTCTTTTGCGAGTTTGTGAATATTCCATCCCTCTTTCCAGTAGGTATGAAATAGGAGGTAAGTTTTATTTTTGGGTTTATGCTCTTGTTTCCATTTAGAATATCCTTCTAGAAGGTTTGGGACAGACTTCCTTAATTGGTTCCTGAAGACGAAACCAACTATGAAGGCGTCCTCTTCTATGTTATTTTTGATCCTCAGCTCTTTTGTTTCCTTTTCCCCCAAACGGTAAAAATGATCTGTTTCTACGCACCCGTGCATAGTTTTAACATGAGAATGTCCTAATTGGTGGAGTTCCTTAGTGGCAAAAGAACTCCAAATCCAATAATTTTCAATTTTAGGAGCGTTAGTTACGGCCGTAGGTAAAATAGGCAAAGAATCCAAGGTGGTCCAGATCACCGAATGTATTTTATTAAACCACCCCTTGCTTATAGCGAACTCTGTCCCCCATATATCTTGTACTCCAAAGTAGAAGTCGGGTTTTTCTTCTTCCACCACCTTATCCACAAAATGAGCCCCATAGCTTGCTGCGCGAGCTTGGTTAGGGTCTTGCCCTATTCTTTGTTTTTCCGCGGGATCGTCAGGGAGGGTGCCTATAGACTTCCACGGAGTTGTTTTTAAAATAGGGTTCGAATAGTCTGTTCCACAACAATATTGGATAATTTCGTACTTTTTAGTCCTGTATAAATAGGACAAAAGGGCCTTGGCGTTTCTGCCAAAACCCGTTTTTGCTAAACTCGAATCTGTTTGAAATAAAAGCTTCTTCATCACCAAGGAATGTCAAGATCTGCCTCTTGACTATTATCCTCGGAAGAAGCTGGAGTTTCTATTTTTTCCTCAGCTCTTTTGTCAGCAGGGGGGTGCGTGGCGTCTGAATAGTTGCCATATTGACTCTCTTCAATACAGTTCGTAAAGTAATTATTTAAGACTGTAAGAGCGTACTGTTTTAGCATGCGTCCCTCCGCAAAATTAAAACCAATAAGGAAAGACTTCTTAATCCCTTCTTGAGTATTGTTTTGGTTAAGGGTAAAGCTGTACCCCACCTGACTCCCGTCCCGAAGATAAGGGCAAAATTTGAAAGTGGTATTTCTTTCCTTTGTGCCGTGAAAATTCCCATATTCTCCATTGGTTTCAATGGCGTGAACCAATCCTGTAAGCTCAGTCACGCTGAACTTTGAGTTAGCCTTCTTTTCGGGGCCAGACCCCTTGAAGGTGCCGCTTTTCGTCTTGTCGTTCCAAGACGCTTGCTTAATAAAATTCACCCACAAAGCCTTGTCTTTCTTGTTATAAGAAAACGAACAGGCTGAGCCGGTGTTCCTCGCGTTAGGTTTATAGAACTGCAACATAATCAGTGCTTGTAGTATTGTGGTTTTCGGCTACGAAGTCAAGTACTTTTTTACTTGTTTCTTGCCAAATTCTTTAAAAAAATCAGACTTAATAATATCTCGACCGTCTTTGTCGCTGGTTTCCCACTTATCCACCAGTTGTTGTTTTCTCCTTTTGTCTTTGTCGGTCATATTATTAAGCTTTTATTTCACTCAACTTCATATAGATTTTTTGGTCTTGAATTCGTACTAGGTCGGCAAAAATGGTATCTCCGTCCTTCTTAATTCCTTTAACGATAACGATCCCTTTCTTTACCGGTAAAGTTCCCCCATTATCTCTTCGGCAATTCGCAATATTGTCTCGGTTCTTTTGGGTGAAAATCATAGCGGTGCAGACACCTGTTTCGTCCTGTAAGGTGAGTCTAAGGTAGGGAGTCCCTTTTCGGCTTTTAGCGCTATAAGTGTCTTCAACTGTAGCAATAAAGTTAACTCGACTGTTTTCGTCTTTGTCCATGGCCGTCTCGATACTCTCTAGATGGGAATATTCCGAGCTTACCTTACGTAAGAATTTACCATGGGTATACCCTAAAAGGGCATTTTCGTAATACCAGTTAGCGAAGTCCTCGTTCCTTCTGTTTTTGTCGTAAATCTGTTTGTAAGGGGCAAAATTACGCCGAATTGTTTGTATGCGAGAATCTTTGATAACCGGCTTTCCGTTTTTATCTTTCAGCGTTTGATTGAGATGTTTTACTATCTCCATTAGGTCACACTTCTTTTCTTCGGCCAATTCGAATGCAAAGATTTTTTCTCTTGGTGTAAGAAGGTTCCATAATTGAGCTTCAGCTACAATGTAGCTGCGAGAGAGCGCAAATTCCCCCTCTAAAGCTCCGGCCTGAATAAGGGCAGATAAGATTCCCACGCCAATTCCGGCTTCGCCAGCGCCTTGAAAGACTTCGAATTTGGTAGAATATTTACTCTTGAAATTTTCAAGTTTCTTAATCGATTTATCCGATATCCCTTTGATTGAGGTTAGTCCAAACCGTAGGTTGTCCCCTTCAATGGAGAAATCCATTTCTGATCTGAGGAGGTTAGGGGAGAGGAGCTTCATATCGAATTTCGGAAGCTCACGACTAACCTTTGCTATTTCGGCAATAGGGTCAGGTTCGAACCGTGTCATTTTCAGCAATGCTAAAAAGAACTCCTTGGGATATTTAAATTTTAAAAATGTAGTTATGGCCGCCAAAGAAGCGTAAGAAATAGAGTGAGACTTGTTGAAGGAGTAGTTAGCAGAATCTTCAAGAACTTCCCACAGTACATCCCCTACATCAACTTGCCCTTTCGTGCCCAACCATTCGGAAGAAAGTCTGTTTTCTTTTACCTTCTCGCGAATTTTCTTTTTCCATTTTCTTACTTCTTTTACCTTCTTTTTGCCTACAATACGCCGCAAAATTTCAGCTTCATCCAGTGTGAAACCTATTTTGTTGGCCATCTTCATCAATTGCTCTTGGTACAAGGCGACTCCCCCAGTGTCTTTAAGGATATCGTCAAAGAAGGGGTGGATAGCTTCGTAAACTCCGTTGTTGGTATAATTTGCAAACTGATCTATAAATTGCATAGCGCCGGGACGCCCAAGTGCAAGAACCGCGCTTAACTCTTCGAGATTCTTAGGCCTGACCTTCCGACACACTTCATAGTTAGCGTCGGCTTCTATTTGAAACAAGCCGTGACGATTTTTCAAGTCCTGAAGGTTTTGGTAGATAAAATTATCATTTAGATCGATATCTTCAGGTTTGATGTCTATATTTTGGGTCTCCTTAAGAATCTTACAACACTCATGAACTACCGAAACAGTTCTTAATCCTAGGACGTCCAGTTTGACGTTGAACATGGATACCCAGTTCATATCAAAAGAGGATACGGGCTCCTTGCTCGAATCCAGTTCGCAGGGACAACTCTCAATCATTTTGTCATAAGATAATAAGATACCAGATGGGTGAACACCCTTGTTCTTAACCAAGTTCCGCAACTTTAGTGCTATGTTATAAACTTTGGGATTCTTATCACACCAATCCGCAAACTGAGGTACTTCGTCATAGGCCTCTTTGACATCCATCACCTGCCCAAAAACTTTCGGTATAAGTGAAGAGACGGTGTTCATTTCGGATTCTTCCTTCCCTCCAACCACTTTTCCGCACTCCTTCATCACCAGTTTGCCGCTCAAGGTGTTAAGAGTTAGGATTTTAGCAGTACTTCCTTTAAACTCCTCCTCGAGGTACTTCAGTACTTCTGCTCGCCTGTAATAACATACGTCAATGTCTACATCGCACATAAGGGAGCCGTCTAGGTAGGTTACTCCATCCACTACCTTCTTCTTCGCTCTTGCTTTAGAAACGAATCTTTCGAAAAATAAATCGTATTTTACCGGATCGATTTGGGTAATTTGAAGCAAATATAGAACCATGCTTCCTGCCGCCGAGCCCCTCCCCAATCCCAACGGAATGTCTTTTTCCCTGCAGTAGGTGACAACTTTCCAAACTAAAAGAATATACTCAACGAAATTTAGTTCAGATAAAATCTCAAGTTCATACTTGATCCTGTCAATGTAAGGTTTCTTGGTTTCCCCTTTGTCGAGTTCTAAATGCCTAAATCGACGGAGGCATAGTTCACGCAAAAAATCGTAAGTGGAAATATCCGCAGGAAGCGCTAGGTCGTTGATATATCTGTTTTCGATTTTGAAGCTCGGCAACCTAACACCATGAAGCGGAAGGTTGAGATGCTCGAAGTGGGAGGAAAAACTATTTCTTTTTTCTTTTTCTTCTCGCTTCGGGCTTACGGGGTTCGCAGTCGTCGTCATCTCTTGTGTTTATTATTTCTTTTATTCGGTCTAACGAAATATTAAAAATTTCTTCTGAATCTTTATCAACCCTAAAGAAAACGTCAACCTTATCTTCACGTCGGCCTTCCCTTATCGTCAAGACAAGATAGCTTAGTTTTTCTTCATCTAACTTTTCGGTAATATCGTATATAAAGTCGAGGCTTGGCATGTAGGTATTATACCTACATTACACTTCAATTAAAAATCTATCTGGTATTTTAGCTTATCCCACACTTTTATATTAAGTTCCAAGTCTACTAAAGCGTCATGAAGATTGGCGTAATCATGTTCTATGTTATTAGATTTCCCCAAAGCTCCCAAACTAGTTCTGAGTCCTTTTTTTCTAACATTTATCATCTTCATCTGGAAATCTAAAAGGCTGCACTCGTTGCTTTTGTAGCCGCGCCCTAAGGCCACAGACTTTGCCATAGCAAAAGTGTCAACAGTTTTATAGGGTAGCTCGTTGTAATTTTTACCGTGTTTTTTATACCAATTCCTCAAAAGATAAATATCAAACCCTAAAAAGTTATGACCCACTAGATAATCTGTGTTCTCTACCAAATCGTAAATTATCTGGAAGCCCTCCTCTTCTGGAATGCAACGCTCTTTGAATTTTTTCTCGGAATATTTTGTAATTCTTTTTGCTTCTTTGCTTATTTTTAAGTCGGTATCCCACTTGAGATACAGGTCTTGCCGTCCTCGTTCTACGGCTTTCACTTGGCCTTTATCGTTCTCTATTGTTTCGATAAGGATCGTCGCTACCTGCCATGGAAGATTGAATTGATCGCTTAAACAAACATTAAACGTCTCAAAATCCATAAAAAGAAACTTTTTCTTTTGGAATCTTATTAAATGATTATCCATTTGTCGTTTCGAGATAGCTTTCGTAACAAAACTCAGGCGAACACATTCCGTCAAAATTGGGTTTCTCGACTGTCGTGCGCCCGTTGATGCAGCGAAATGTCAAGTAGGCGGGAAAGTCCTCCCTGTTTTTGTAATAAATGCTTTTGGTTTTTACC
>NZER01000460.1 GCA_002690445.1 Candidatus Pacearchaeota archaeon | reverse complement strand
AGCCAGAGTGTCCATAACATGTTTGGACTCAGGATCGTTATCTACTGTTTCCCGTAAACTAGGAGTAGCCTGTACAGGAATATCAGCAAATACCTCTATTTCATCTAGAGGATCGGCTCTTCTAATTACCACATCTTCAGGAAGACTATCCGTAGAAACAGTAAACGTCTTTATATTCTCTGGTCTTATTTCCTTTGCTCGTTCTAAACCTTCACGAGACTGTAAAGAACCCACAATTACAGGATTCTCTAAAGAAGGATAAAAAGTCGAAATTAGAGGCATTGACTGTGCCCGTCTCCGCCAGTAAGGCACATCAGGGTCTTTGGCTATCCCTGCTTTCTCTAAAGCTAACTCTCCTGCCACAGAACTTCTGTACGAGTAATACTCAGTTAGAAAATGTAGAGGACTTCTCAAATCCCACATTTGCTGATCTACATCCATAACACTATCAAATGAAGGGCGATTAGGCCCAAGATCGGTTTCTGCTATGGAACCTTGGGGTATCCCCGCACTTATCTCATCTTCCCTCACTAAACGAATAAGAAAATCTTTAAATTCCTCTGGATCGGTAATCCTGGCCGCCTCTCCTGTTCGTATAAGTTCTCGACTTATCATCTCCGCTGTCTTACGATCACCAGTAAAAGACACCGTTCCCAAGGGAGGGCCCCCAAGACCACCCTTTCCTTGAACTTTTTCACTGCGATCATGAGTCGTAGCTAAGAGCGCACCTGTGGATTCTATCGCTGGTCCCGCTGGTGAGACATGATAAAGAGTACTGGGGAGGTCCTTTCGATCAGCTAGATATCTACCCCGATCCTTTCTTTCAATAGAAAATTCACTATATGCTCCACCCCAAGGAAGTTTTACAGAGGGAACCCCAGCGTTATTTACAAATTCTTCAAGATCATCAAGTCGCACATGAACTTTAAATTCAGCCTGATCTATCTCTCCACTTGGCTCATCAGATACCTTTATATCGTGACCGCCACGAAATAATCGAACTTTACCTTCTTCTACGGCAGGAAGGTCCTCTAATGACTCGTTTGCAGATTTCTCATCACCAGGACTCCAGAAAGGAGTAACACTAACCGCCTCCTCAGGAGAAACAACATATTCACCAGAAATTCCTTCAGGAGACGTATGCGACAATATTGCCATTGCAGCAGCGTTTTGTACTTCCTGTGCATCTATATCTATATAACCAATAGGAGCATGGGCCCTCTTCGGGGGACCTAGATCATCTGCAAACCACCTACCACGTTGATATTGTCTCTGATTACCAGACCTCAGATTCAGCATCACTCTGGCATCACCATGATCAACTTTGTGAGACCGCACAAGTTGCAAAATCTCTGCGGCTCCTGTGTCGGGGTCTAAACCATACTCATCGAATAATCTCTTTGCCTCAATAGGTTGGTTCTTTGCCCAATCTGCCGTTTCTTCTTCTTCCTGTTTAAGTGCTTTTTTCTCCCGTCGCTGTTCCTCTTCTGGAGTTAAAGGAACTGCTTTCGGACGAAGCTTTCCTGCTCTCTCCCTCTCTTCCCAGTCCTCCCCATATATTGCCCTTGTGAATTTTTCTGTCTTTGTAGCATCCCGTGCTATCTTCGTCTCTGAAGCAATAAGCTCTGAGGTGATCTCCTGTCCTTCCCCAAGACGCACTTGGTTACGGTCAAATACGACAAGTATTCCTTCATTGCGTTCAGCTTCAGGAAGATATGCAGAATCGTATCCCTGAGACTTTAAATACTCAGTAGCCTTACGTCCTGCCTCCGCAATATCCTTAGGAGATGTATCTGGGTCATCTATAGTCTTTCCCTCAGGTAGAAACTGATAACTGAAAGTAGAATATTCTGAAGCCTTTCTGAAAATATATGGATTACTAATAGATGTGGTGGCTACATGAAGCTGATGTCCTCTTTTCAAATACCTATTGGCAGCTTCGGTACTTAGATAGGAACCCTCAAGTTCACTTTGACCCATACCTAGATTGGCTATATGAGTCTTACGGACATCAATAGCCTCTTGAGCTAATTCCTCATCACTCATAGCCTCAAGATTATCTAAAGTACGCATCCCTCGTGAAACTCTTTCCTGAGGAATCTGCCGTTCTGATGCCTCTGCTTCTGTCTGAGGAACGGTTGCCTCAACCTCTCCTTCAGTCGGCTTGCGTCTCCACCATGCCCTTCCTCCAGGAAGCGGCGTTGTTAAACGCTCTGCACCTTCCGGAGCGGGAGTAGAACTAACATAGTCCCAATTCTTACCTCTATGGGCAGCTTCAGGAGTGCCTGCTTGAGGCGCAGGCGTTCCTCCCCCTTCTATGCGGTTATATTCTCCTTGCTGCTTGTGCAGAAATTCTGTGGCCTCAAGAAGAGTAAGAAGCTCAGATAGATGCTCTTTTTCTAAAGTCATAATCCCAAAGAATTACATATAGCCTCAAGTTTCGCTGGACTGTACCCAACAATAATCTCTGTATCCAACCGAACCACTGGAGTAACGTGATATCCCATGCCCTGAAGCCTTTTTCCTGCTTCAAAATCAGTGGATATATTGTATTCAGTGAATGGAACCCCTTTACCCGAAAGCCACGCTTTCGTCATATGGCAGGGTCCTCAACCATTTGATGTATATACTTCAACTACCATTAACTTTATCCTCTAATGTTCTATATCTGCCGATCCTATAATCACCAACACACTCTTGGCAGCAGAAATGCCTATTAGCAAGAATATATTGCGAACGAGCCTGTCGCCTTAGATTTCCACAATTCTGGCACGAAAACTCTATTATCCTATTTTGATTGTTAATATGAAAATTCTCTAGGCAGGACTCACAATGTTTATAGGAAGAATTGGGAGTCTTTATAAACTCTACTTCACATTTAACACAGCTATATTTTCTTCTAATAGGCGGAACCCTTGTCTCTAACCCTTCTTTTTTTAAAATCTGTCGAACTCGTTCTCTTGTAATACCTAACCTTCTAGAGATTTCTATGGCAGGAATATTGGGACTTTCCTCTCTAATCTCAACAACGAGTTTTCTATTATCTCCAACCATAAACACTCCATAACTATGACTTTCTAGTTATGCCCATTCTCTTCTCTGCCCAGGGATCAAACAAGTAGTCTAAGAACCTCTCGACCTTCTTCCTATCCTCCTCCCTGATTCCATCGTGTATTAGTTGCTTCTGTAACAAAGTTAGAGCTTCAGCTATGATAGGCCTTCCCTCATCAGAAAACATTTCAGACACAATACGTACAGTAGCTACCTTACTAATACTAGATAGGGCAACATCATGTGTTGAAAGTTGCTGTGCAGTCTTATTGGGTAATATTTCAGTATTATGATCTGGCATCTAATGTCCTCGTGGGACTAATCGAAAGAAATTGGAGTGCTTGGAGGTCACTTTGCAAATCTCGACTAGCCCCGTTTCATTTTATCATCTAATTTTCTCCGAAAAAGCTCATCTATAAAATCGCCAGCACGAATTTGCTCAACAGACCTGAACTCCTCAGTTACATAGTGTTGATCATGATCAACACGTGGAAAAAGTTTAATTCGTAACAACTTGAACAGGTTCACCACTCCCTCTTAATAATTCTTAAAAAAATGTTTCCAATTAAGTGATTTTTCCTTCTCATAAGGAATTGCATCAAGTATTTCCTTAGTTTCTTTCAAATAAAGCAATCTAATGGCAGCAATCGTTGAAGCAGCAATTGCTCCTCCAATAATCGCTAAAGTAATCGGACGCTTCATTACTGACCATATCCTCCGTACGTTCTTTTTTCTCCCGACGGTAATAACCCTGCAGCATTTATTTGCTGGAGTACGTCTGCAAAGCCTCCGTGGTCAGACATGATGGTACGCATTTCATTGTCTATTAAAGCATTAGTAGTCTCTACATCATCTAGGCGAGATTCCATCTTATCTAGGGCCTCTTCCAGGTTAGAGGGATCAAACTCTTCCTGTTCAGCATCGATTTTCGGTCCCCAATCATCCATCATCCACATGACTTTTGTCTCTAACTCTTTGATAGCTATATCGATTGGGGCTAAGTCAACTTGTTCTTGGTATGACAATTTGTCAACTTTCTCTCTTAAATTTAAAAAATCAGTCTGAAGAATAGCAACATCAACGGTTGCCTGAGACTCTTGCATTTCAGCTACGGTAGTGTCTAAGTTTCTAACTGTGCTATCCATCTGAGCTATATACCAGATAACCCCGAATGCCTGTGCGACTATGGCAATAACAATACCGATGGATACCTTCATATTCTTAATATCCATGTCACACGTCCGTTGTTCCCGTAGTAAAGTTTATAGGTGTCGTTTGTGCTTTTATATAAGCGTAAGACTGAGTTATTGAAGTCTTATCCACATCATTCAAAACACTCTCAGCAAAATAAGTATCGAAATCGCTACCAGTGACAGAATACCTTCGTGTGTAAAAGGCAGGTTTCTGGTCAGCCAGCGTTCCTTTACTTCTAGCAGCGGCATCATGATGTATCGCTACCTCTATATTCATTGCTGGAGTAGCTTCATCACGTGTAGGAACTGTCTCAACAGAGCGGTAATTTATGCTCGTTATCCTGGCGTAAGCCGATTCGTGGGTAGCTCCATAATCATCAACAATACTCTTCTGTAGAGCCATTTATGACCTCCTCTGCAAAATCTACAGTTACATACTACTCGCATTTAGAGAAGCCGCACGAATAACATTTCATGCATCCCTCTTCCATAGAAACATTCTCACTATCACACTCTGAACAAACCAACGTCCCACCAGAAAGAGCAGCGGCAGATTCCTCTTGAAACTGCACCTGTACATCCCCAGTGCTGCTAGAGTCATCGCTAGTGGTGCCAGTTACCTGAGCAATGACTTGGGATATGGCATCAGGAACGGAACGTATCAATTTTCCATTATCCCAATTTACTTGAGACGTAATCCCTTTCAACTGTTTGGATATTTCAGACGCAGGAACTCCATATTGCAATGCTGTGGAGATGACTCTCCCAAGAGCCTCACTCTGTGCATGCTCAGCGGCACCACTTTTACCTAGATGTGTAAATATCTCTATTAGTTTCCCGTCCTGAAAAGCAGTAGTTACATACAAATTTCCATGAGCGGTACGAATCCTATTTACCTTGGCATCTAGTTCCTGTTCCCTTCTAAAATCCTTACCGAATTTCTGATCGACAGACTTATTTAGAGAATCAGACATGGAAACCAGAACTTCTTTCTGTCTGGAACCATTTCTATAGACCGTAATACCTTTACAGTCGAGTTCCCACGCAAGTACATAGGCACTCCATACATCTTTCTCAGTGGCCTCAAAAGGCATATTAATAGTCTTCGATATACCACTATCAACATGAGCCTGCCAAACAGCTTGCATACGAACATGCCAAGAAGGTTCTATCTCATTACTTGTTCTAAAGTAGGGCTTAATTTCGTCTGGAATAAGCTCAGTTACTTTATTTCCACCATCAATATGGGCATCTAAGTCAATATCATCTGAAATATGATCACGGACATCCCTATTTACATATAAAAGCTCGACACCCTCCATTTGGGAGGACATATTCTGTTTCTTATATGCAAGAGAGAAATGAGGCTCGATTCCAGACGAAGCATCGGCAATCATAGAGATAGTTCCAGTGGGAGCTATGGACAATCTCCAAGCATTTCTCATAGTGTCCCATTCTCCTCCATTTTTTGAGTTTAGAGGAGATTTATCAAACGCAGGAAAATTACCTTTCTCTTTACCTATTTTAGAACTCTCATTATCAGCAATATCTTTTAAATTACTTCCAATCAAGTCAGCAAGATTAAGAGCATCCTCACTATCATAAGGAATACCTAGACGGGAAAGTAAATCAGCCCATCCCATAACTCCGAGACCGATCTTTCGTGTCTGACGATTCATATCTGTAGTTTTGTCAGTAGGATGATGGTTGGCATCAACCACATTATCTAGAAAGCGAGTACAGAGACGAACAACATACTCAAATTTAACGGAATCGAATCCCCCATTACTAATAAAATTACCAAGATTGATGCTACCTAGATTACATGACTCTCCACTCAGAAGAGGCTGCTCTCCACAGGGATTCGTAGCATTTATATTGCCCAGTTGAGGAGTAGTGTTGTCCTTATTAATGTTATCTAGCCAAACCATCCCTGGTTCGCCATTCTTCCAAGCTCCATCAATTATGGAACTAAATATCTTTCTGGCTTTTACATAACTTTCATCAAAAGAAGTACTGTAAGATTTTTTGTCCAAAGGCCATGTCAAATGTATATATTCATCATCCTTTACAGCCTGCATAAATGAGACATCGGCACCAACACTGATATTGAAATTATGTATTCTGCCCTCTTCAGTTTTACAGGTAATAAAATCCATAATATTGGGATGATAAACAGAAATAATAGCCATATGAGCCCCGTCTCTTTTACCACCTTGGGTAATCATCGTCCCAACTTGACTTAAAGTCTCTAAAACAGCTATTGGGCCACAGGCTTTACCCTGAGTAGATGATATGTGAGAGTCAGTAGGTCGGAGATCACTTAACGAGAATCCTACCCCTCCGCCAAACTTCTCAATCATGGCTTGATCATATGCCGTACTCATAATGCTATCCATGCTGTCATCTATATCCATGACATAACATGCACTCAAAGTACCTTGCCCAGTACCCGCATTCATTAAAGTAGGGGAATTCGGTATGAAATCCAAATCCCACATCATATTGAAAAACTTTTCTCCTAACCTATCTATCTCACTTGAAGAGATTCCATAGTTTTTATCTATGGAAGCCATAGTTTTTGCTACACGTGCAAACATTTCTTCTGGTGACTCTTCTTCTAGAAGATATCGCCTCTCTATGACAGATAATGCGTTATTTGAAAGTTTTCCTATGACCATGTCAACCTCTTTTATTCATTTACGATGTTTCTTGTAATCTTAATTGTCCCCATTTTGCCACCATTAAAGCATCAACAGAATCTTGACTTAATAGTCCAATTCTGGAACCAAAAATCTGTCTTGCCATAACCCGAACCTTATCTTTGTCGGCCCTCCCATCACCGACAACAGCCTTTTTCCAACTACTCACATTGACAGGAAAACAGTCTATTCCATGATGTATGAATACTACCCGACACATAGCCAAAGAATGAACCAATTTAATCAAACCCGCCCTATTCTGTACCATAGGAATATCCTCTATACAGACAAAATCATCAGGGGAAATATTTGTCTCCACATATTCAAAAAACTGTGGATATAGCTGAGATAAACGAGCTTCCCACGAACGAGATTTTGCTCGCAATTCTACCACATCAAAACTTCCATTCTCCAGACAAGCTATAGCTATTTTAGATGTTGAAATATCTATCCCATAGATAGTTTTCATGCTCGCTGCCGTTCTTGTCCTCTCCGAGTAATAACCCTACTAATAGCTTCAAATTGAACATCATAAAGACTTAATCGTCCCTTTAAAATCTTCAAATCTGATCGAGAAATCATTAATTTCTTATGGAGTTTATACAAATCGGAGTTCTCATTGAGAACAATGCCCTTTAAAGTCTCTTTCAGAAGTTTTTTAGTAGAAGAAATCTCTAAATCTGATGTTTTAGTGACCATAATCAGGTCATATCCCTCTGATAAGAGTCCTATTTCAGCCTCTAACTCAGCAATACGATTAATCGTATAACCCCTCCAAGAGCCAAAAAACACCAACCAATTCTCTAATTGCTCATCCGATAGGTTGTCAGCATTTGAAGGAAAGTTATAAGTTCCCTCATCAGATTCCGGAGTTTCAGGTCTTGGAAACGTCATGAAATCGTCCGTTATGTGCTGAGAACGATCTATGAGTTTATCGACCTTTATATGCCCTTCACGTAATAATCCTTCTCGCATGTCGTCTTGAACGGACACCATTCGTGCTTCTCCTTGGGCTGATACGGAACTATCTCGCCCCTGTCTACATAATCTTTTATCTTTCGCATTTTTCTAAGGACTTTTTCAAGAACTTTATCGTTCCGCTTAGTCTCATATATGTTGTACTCTTGATTATCTTTATTTATATAAAAAATGAATCCTTTTACAACTCCAGTCATCAATGAGTAGAGATTCCACTGGAGCAAATGCTCCGCTCTAGGAAGATATGGAAGAGCCCTTTTATTATTGTTCCGACTTTTCAACTCCACTAGATGATCTTCATCAGTTTCCGGATGCTTTACGATGGCATCATAGTGACCCAGAATGGGGGGATCATCATGAGTAACCTCTTCTTCTGCACTCACGAGAATACCCGCTTTTTCAAATTTCTCTTGAATGAAATCATGATAAACAGTCCCAACTCCCATTCTTCGTAAAGACTGAGACTCAATAGGGTCCTGTTCATGCCCCATATTGTGATACCAGATAGCACGTGGACACCAATGGGCACCAGAAGGACTGAAATAATCCCGCTTCTTCGGCTCACGAAGGGTAGTCTGATCGTAAGTATCTAGAACAGACTCCACCCAATGTTTTTGATAAGAATCTACTATATCTTTTAAAAGAGGCATTCCTATTCCATCTCCTTAACCCTAGCCATAATACGATCTATAAGCTCGCCACGATAACTAACTTTTATATCCTTATCGGATATCCTCCAGATATCTATTCCGAAGGATTCTTTTAAATACCCATCCCTTAATCTATCTCGTTTCTTTAGATGGTAAGGACCATCTATCTCAATTCCTAGAAGTAAATCAGGTATATAGATATCAACCACATACTTACCGAAATCTTCCTCTAAAATAGTCCCAATACCAGCATTTTCAATCCAGCTCTTTACCAGAAGCTGATGAGGAGTGTTCTGCTTAAAAGGATCGTCTCTCACCTCTAACGAATTCTTCTCATAGTTGGGTTATCTTGATCATATCGACTGCGAGTTCCTTCTCTGTTATCGTCACGACGATTCGTCACAACTTCACCCCTCAAAGCATTCTCTAGAGCAAGGTCAGCATCCTCTGGACTAGTTAACTGAGATAGCAAAGAACCAGCATTGTCCGGTAGTTCTTCCGCTCCGATAATAGAATCGGCAGGAATCTCATTTTGAACAGGAGTCGCTACAACAGACTCCACTTTGGCCTTTCTTCGAGTCCTTTTCTTCTTAGGAGGCTTCATTAAACCCTCGCTAGCATCCTTGGCAAGCTGAGCAAATGTAGCCCTAACAGAATCTCTGAGGGCATTGGCATATTTATCAGCCAATTCCCAAGCCAAATCTTCATCCTGAAGAGCTATTCCCTCAATAAAAGAGGTGTAGCCTCCTAAAATCATCTTAGAGATATCATCGCCTAAACTACGTACGTCTCTTTCTGTTGTCATACCAGACTCCTTACCTTGTCAGTAACATTCGTTAAAAGCTCATTATTCTCTTTCATAAGAGAAACAAAGTTATCCTTACCTACAGCCTTTGCACCCTCAAACTGATACGTTGCTCCCCTACGCTCTACGATCTCTAAATCAATCGCTGTTGTAAATAATTCATATACAGGATCAGACTCACCTGAATAATAAAATGGTATACGGCACTCCAACATTGGCTGATGAGTTTTATTCTTATCGCACCTCATATCGATATAGAAACCCTTGTCACCAATACTCTCACTCTTCTTTACTCGAACCATTATTCGAGAGAAAAACTCCTGTCCCTTACCACCTGGCAGAGCCTCTCTAGTGACATAACCGCCAATCCCTGCCCTAATCTGATTAATCATAATCACAGCCGTTTTCTTATTAACAATTGGCAACTTACGAAAGAGTTTATTCATTAATCTGGCCTGTGAGCCCATCTGCATATCGTCCATTCCGCCCGCTGCCTCTGCTGTGGGAAGAAGAGCCGCTATGGAGTCCAAAACTATAATATCCACTCCCGCATCACATAAACCAAGAAGAACATCTAGAGCTACCTCTCCTGTATCAGGCCTCGAAACAATAAGTTCCTCAACATTCATCCCAATCTTCTCTGCCCAGATAGGATCATAACTAAACTCTGCATCTATGAGGGCACATTGCATTCCTTGAGACTGTGCATGGGCCATAATTCTCTGGGCAACAAATGTTTTTCCAGATGATTGATATCCATAAAACTCAGTCACTGATTGCCGTGGAATCCCTCCGCCTAAAGCTTGATCAAAAGAAGGTATTCCAGTAGAAATCCTCTTTATTTCGAGTGCATCTTCACTACCAATCGAAATATTGGTTTTAAGTTTCTTATTTATAGTATCGACAATCCTCTTAACACTTGTTTTACTCATGTAAATCTCCCCAACTCTTATCTGATGTTTGTACATCCACAGTAATAGGCATCTTGAAAGAAAAATCTTCCATTAATGCCTTAATATCAGGAATATATTTCTTATCTACATTGTCAAAAAGAATCTGATCATGAACAGTATTTCTTAAGCTACCACCAATACTTTTCACAAATCTCCATGTCTTCAACATAGATATCTTTATCATATCTCCACCAGTACCCTGAATTGCGTAATTGGGACTGGCATAAAATCGATCAGTCAGTGGAACCCGTCTATTGAACATAGTTCGTATGTACTCATTTTCCTCAGCAAACCTTTTCTGCTTACGAAAATAGGTTCTTATCTTCGGATACCGTTTCCAGTAGTCTCGTAGATACCTTCGAGCATCTCTTTCTGGAATTCCTGCATAATCAGCCAATCCCTTTGTTCCAATGCCATAAATAACACCGAAATTAAGAGATTTAGCCATCTTCCGCTCCCTACCCTTTGGATCAATCTGATCGATGGTCTTATTCATTAGAAGAGCGGCAGTATATGAATGAAGATCAGCCCCATCATTAAAAGCCTCAATCATATTATTCTGATCACTGGCATGGGCCATTAATTTCAGCTCTAACTGACTAAAGTCCATATCAATAAACTCAGTATCAGGAGTAAATATCCGACGTATGGAATTATCCTTCGGAATATTCTGCATATTGGGGTCAGACCCTGAGAATCTTCCTGTGAGGGTCCCACAGGCATTAAAACGAGGATGAATTCGACCATTCTTGTGAATCTTGATGTACGAATTCAAATAAGTATTGTCTATCTTCTCCAATTCACGCCATTTCAGAACTAGCTTAGCAACCTTTGATCCAACTGGATGGTCAATAGATTTCAACGCCTTCTCATTGGTAGATCGACTGGGTTTGTAGTGGGGACGACCATCTATAAACTCCATATTGGTAATAGGAGGCTTGATTTGGAGTCTATCCCATAGATAATCTCCTATTTGCTTACTAGAACCCACCTGAATAGGCTTTCCAACAATAGATTGAATGGCAGTTACTAACTTCTGTTTTCGTTTGACGATTGTCCCATGAAGTTTGTCTATATAATCTAAATCTATAGCAATTCCTTGACGTTCCATGTCCAATATTGCAGGAATAAGGGAATGTTCAAGGTTAAAAAGTCCTCCAAACTCCTTTTTAACAAGCGGAACGTACTTATATGCAAGAGCTTTGGTTAAAACTACGTCATTAGAGGCGTAATCGTCCATAATATCAGCAGGAACAAGACTATAATTCTTTATATTATAGGCTTTCATGTACCTATGTATGACTTCTTCATAGTATGAGGCGGATTCTCCAAAGTTTTCTTCTCCCCAATCCTTTAAACTATGCCTTGCAGAAGCATCATAAAGATGAGCAACCCTAAGAGTATCAATAATCTTCTCAGGAGCCTCTGCACCATATGTTTCTCGAATCATATGAAGATCAAATTCCGCATTATGGAAAACAAATTGCTTTGAAGTATTAGAAAAAAGGTCTTGCATGAACCTGCTTAGGTTTTCAATACCCCACACCTCATTTCTAATGAATGTAGAGTAGTTATCCCAAGCAACAGCAACTCCAAAAGCACGATCCTTTGTCCAACGCAGACCAGTAGTCTCTGTATCAACTGCTACAAAGTCATCCTTACTCTGGAGAATGTCTCTTAATAGAGAATCAAGTTCCTGAATAATATATCTGTTGGATAATAGAACAGGATTTGTTTCCGTCTGAGTCATCTTTTATCTCCAATGGTGACAACGTAGTTCCACTAGTTCCTAATCCAACAGCTATTTCGTCACCCGCAACTGTGGAAATACAATCTGATAAATACCCTGGATTTAGAAAAATCTTCTCAAAAGGAGCTATGATCTCTGCTCCTTCCAGATATAGATCGTACTCCATATCTGTTTCTGGAAAATAAACCTGTATATCATCCTCCACTGACTCAAATCTCATGTATGAGGCCTTGGAATCAGTCATATGTGAAGATAATTTCAACATATCCACCATGATACTTTTCTTACATTTGAATAACGGGTTATAAGGAGCCTTAATAATACGATTTATGTCGGGAAATACCCCTGCAAATTGGGGTGCGGAAAGAATTCTCGTCCCTTCCATATTCATCATGACAATAATTCCATTGGAATCCACACCAAGCTGTATAGAATCCCCACTCCCAAAAACCTTTGTAGCAGACTGTGCTACTTCCTTACTAACAATAATCTCAGAGAAGTTCGGCTCTCCTTCATAATCAACAACGTGGCTATACATATTGCTTCCATTAGTGGAAGAAAGGCGCAATTGTCCATCCTCAATTCGCAAAGCAAAACACGTCAAGGATGGTTGAGACTCTTCTTTTGCAAGAAAAGGCTGACCTTTTGTAAATGCTGTAACAAGTTCTCCGCTAACGGTAATAAAAGAATCGACCTTAGGAGGCTCCTGTATAGAATCCCATGCCCCTACGAACGTAGGAACCCTGACACGAGACTTGCCACTACGAATAGTGACTCCTCTATCAGTTGAGGAAAGAGAAATAGTCTCTGTATTACAAGCAGATACTATCTGCCCAAACTTCACCCCTCTTACCGAGCAAGAGAAGTCTCCGGATTTCTCCAATGGAACCGAATCCCATACCTGAACAAACCCAGATTGCCAAAAACGGAGAGAATCTCCCTCAGCAACACCGAGAAGGGATGCCTCTCCTATAGTCTTTGCATTAGATGATATAAAAGAAAGACTCTGATCTAATGCTTTGCGAGATATATTTACCAATCTTCATCATCTCCTACTGAAAGTTCAAAATCTCCAGAGGTAGGCCCACTGGTCTTAAGTTTCTGAAGGTCCGCTTCCATTGAAGTCATGCGTTCCCTCATCTCCTGTACAACACTGGTATGGTCAGCTATCTCTGAAGTGTCAACAATGTCCGATACAGCCATTTCAGCAGCTTTATAGACTTCATGAACAGCCTGTAGAGCGGCCTCTATCTGTGGATCAATGTCCGTATCAGTATCTATGTCATCTATAGACACCTCAGGACGGAAAAAGTTAAATCCGTCCCCCGAACTCATTTTTAAGGTCAAGCCTAGCTTTACTCCAATACGTGGCATTTATAACTCCTTTAAAAGTCTGTCTCATCATCAAAATTAGCAAGAGAGGAAAAAGCATCATCAACAGTATCCTCACCATTCACAGCCACAGGCTGTTTCTTCTCTTTTTTCTTCACAGGCTCTTCTTTCTGCACTTCGGCCTCAGATTCAATATCTTCTACAGCACCTTCAACAGCTTTCTTATCAGCTTGCTTATCAATCGAACCAAAAGGCTCTATATCTATTCCATCTACCAACTTTGCAGATATCCTATCCAAGCGAGGCAAAGTACCTAGAACTGCCATAGTCCTTTCTCTGCCAAACTTGGGAACTTCCATATCTGATGGCATAAAAATGTAATTAATAAACCCACCATCGGCTTGAGTCTTTATATACTCATACGTCCGATTAGTGATATCACCATGCCTCTCTGCATAAGACTTCAAAGTCTCTCTTGTGGGACGAGCCATCTCTAGAATTTGAGGCTTCATTACAGATTCTCTGTAATAAGTCTTATTTCCCATCTTCACTTGATCCCAAGCCACTGCCTCACCAGACTCTCTCCGACTCTGTGCCCACGAGGCATCGTAAACACTAGAATTAGTATCTAGAATCGGATTAGGCTCTAGATGCATTGTGTAGTAATGGAGAACCCAGTAGTGATATCGCAATTTGGCAGGACTCTTCCATCCATCAATAGCGGGCTGACCTTCTGTATAGCAAGGTGGACTGTCTGGATAGAACTGCCGACACTCACAATTTGATTCCTGAACTATATTCCCTTCAGCTGTCTTATTTAAGTCAGCACAATAGATATAATTTGTGAAATTCTGACCCTGTGCAGTCTTGGCAGAGTGATAATAGAACCAACTCTCATCAGCCAGTAAATTAGGTTGTATATTGTCCACATTTCCAAATGGACTTATAAATCTAATGATGGCATATTCATCCACATTCCTCAGACGGATTTTATTTCTCCATAACTGATTACCACCTCCACCACTACCCCTAGATGTACTTCCACTTTTAAACTCATTCATTAAAGGCATTACGTTAATCTCCTAATTTTGTATCAAATATGATAAATCTCTGTTTATCGCCTTAAGCCTATAAGGGCTTACTATTTCTAAAGAAGTTAAATCGTCCGAATCACCAAAATCTTTTGCTAATCCAGGGGCACATGTGTACTCCACCCAAAAGCCGAACTTACTAGTCAACTTCTTAGCATTATTCTCAGTTATACGAACTCCACTATCATCCTTATCTACACATAGCACTACTCGACTACCTAACTCTCCGATCAATCTAGCCTGATTGTCAGAAATAGTCCCACCAAGAGTGCAAATAGTATTCCTAAGACCCAACTGATGGGCCTTAATCGCATCAAATGGACCCTCACAGACAAAAACGGTATTATCTTTGGCCTCAAAAAGGTCATATGGATAGACAATTATGTCTCTCCTCATGTCTTTTGAGTTTAAATACTTCGGATTACTGGATATATTCCTTCTAATATAGCCAAAAGACTCACCTTTTATATCAACTGGAATCACTATACAGTCGTCTAGAGCATGATACCGAAGACCAAATCGCTGTACTGTCTCATTGGTAATACCACGCTTGCCCAGATAGTCATTATCTATAGCAAGAGGTAACTCTTCGATTGCATATCCATCGGCAGTAGATGTCTGAGTATCAGATAACTTCTCTATCTTTGCAAACATAGAAAGAGTATGTCCTACGAACAGAGACATAAACCGTTGCTCTACATTTCCGGATGGGTCTAGCTCTTTAAATAAAGGTCTCAGACCACCAGAACCTTTCACACAGCCACTAAAACAATGGTAGGCTCCTTTTTTATAGTTAATAGCAAGGCTCGCATTCTGATCATCATGCCAAGGGCAATAAACCATAACCTCATCGCCAGAGGCATTGTGAACCCGAAGATGAGCTATTTCACTAAGAAATTCTCTAATTTCCATTAGTCACTCTGCCCAATATCGATATGGATAACAAAACACACCCTGTTGTAAACACTGCCAAAAGGAATGCTCCTGTCCATATTCCCAAGAATGGATCGTATGTTTGCCAAATTTGATATGAACCCCAGTAAATAATTGCATCTATTAGTAAATAAAGGCTACCAATCAAGAGTAGCAATAAGATTCTCAGCTTCTGAAGTAGAGGAGCGACCAATATCCCCCGAATCAGGGACAAAGCTAATCCAAGCGGGAGAATTAAAGCTTTTGCCACTACGAACAAGAGGGACAGCAACCTGTCTAACTTGATCGTCATACGATCTGGCACCCACAACCATAAGAAGATCAACCATTCTCGCAAAATCGTAACCGTACGCCGTATGGTGCGGAGCAGGAAGATAATTGGGCTCATTATTCTCATCATCGTTGTTGGATCGTCGCCTGTTTCCTGCCTCATATGCTTGATTTTTACCTATTTCCCTGTTTGTCTGATTTGTACAGTAAAGAAGACAGTTATGTTTCACTGCAAGTTCCTTTAGACCAACGCTAATAGAGCGAATTTCTTCCCACGAAGCCGTATGCCTATCATCATCCTTGAGACAGTAGATACCATCTACCACCACAACATCAGGCTTTTCCTGAGTAATTACATTGCCTATTAAAGAAGGCGTGGGGCGGGATGCAGGAAGAGCATCATATGTAATCCAACGCTCATCTTTGTCATCTTCAACCGTATCCAAAAATCTTCGATATTCTTCCTTAACCTGTGGCTTTCCTAGCTGTAAAGCATTGTAAGAAATATCATATCCTAACGAACGAGCCAGAATAGTATCTGATCTCATATCCATCTCTGACTGATTAAGCTCTGGAGAGATTATTAGAACTCTCTTTCCCTCACTAAAGGCCTGAGCAGCGCATCTAAGTGCGATCCAACTCTTTCCAATCTTTGTATCTGCCAATATGCCCACAAATTGTTGTTTTTGAAGCCATACTGGATAATTATCTATCGGTTCTAGTCCTGTTTTT
>NZER01000459.1 GCA_002690445.1 Candidatus Pacearchaeota archaeon | reverse complement strand
TCTGTTAATTGAACAACAACACTCGTTACATCTCCTGCTGCCATATTATGCTGAAGTTACAGCCTCCCAATTTCCTGAACCTGCTGCGGCTGTAATGCAAATATTTAACTTGCCTGTTGTGGTATTATAAACTAATGTTCCAACCTCACTAACTAATACATCTCTAACTGCTGTGGTGACTGATGGAATAACTAAACTCAATGGGTTAAGATTGTCTGATGGAACTGCCATTTATTCCTCCTCCTCTTCTTCCATAGCCACTCCTTTCTTTTTTGATTTTTTGGGCTTGTCTGGTTTGTCTTGTTTAGAATTTTCTAAAAAATAAATTGTATCTGCATTGTCTAATAGAATCCCTGCCTTATAGTTAGCCTCTCCTTCTGCCATCCGTCCTTCATGTGTCATGTTAAGCCCTCGTGTTGGTTATTTTACATGCTGCATTAGGGGCTACCATTTGTGGCACTCCTCTTTCCCATGCTCTAATAGTAGTGGATTTTCCTGGGTCTTCAATAGTCTTAACAGTTAAAGCACTTGCTTGTTTCCATGTTAAAGCCTCTTTAGATACTAAAACATAGGCTTTGTCTTCGGTTACTGTCTCACTAACCATTATGGTTAATCCAACCAATCGTGCTACCTGTCCATTTTCCACAGCACTGACTGACTGGTATGTTGGGTGATTAAGGACTTTAGAATTTGAAATAACATTTGTATAATCTGTTCCGTTCATTACTATGTAACCCTGTCCTTTTAATGCGTCATATCCATCTGCTCGTAATAACTGGATTGCGTCTAAAAAGTCTTTAACAGGGTCTCGGTTTGCTATGGTTGCACTATCCCACTCGCTACCTGCTGTAATTGCTAATGTGTTTCCTGCATTGTTTAAAATCTCCTGCTCAATAGCACTATCTACTTGATATGCAATTTTTCTACTTAATCTAAAAATCTTTCTTTGTAACATTGGGAGGGTTGCGTTTTGTTCTGCCTCTAAACTAATAATACTTTCTCCTGCATATTTTTGAATTACACTTTGAACCTTTGTTTCTGTAACATCAAAGAAAGGGAAAGGTGCATATTGTGGCACTCCTTTAATAGGACTGCCTGTTCCGCCGTCTGTTGTATCGTCGTTTGTTTCTCTAAAATAAGTTTCTGTCCATGCACTACTGCTATCAACTGTGCATAATGTTTTAAGTTCGTAAGATAAAGTTGTTGCTGCTTTAACTGCTCGGTCGATGTGTTCGTATCTTAAATCTGCTTCTCTGTCTGTGTCTACCATCACCACTCACCTACCCTTACTCTAAAAACTTCATTTGCGGAGGCTGTCTCTAATGATTTTCCAACAACACTACCTGTAATAATATCTGCTTCAACTGCTAATCTAACCTCGTTTGCTGTTCCGTCTAAACTTAATAATTCTCCAACTGCACTACCTCCGCCGCCGTCTGTTAAATCCCAAACGCCGTTTAATGCTGCTGTAATTTCAGTAATACCATCACTTGCCGATTTTTCTTCCCATGCTATTCCTGCAAATGCGTCTCCGTCTCCACTATGTGCTATTGCTGTATTTGGGTCTGTTAATTTTAACATTGTTCCGATTGGAATTCCTGTTCCGTCGGCTACTGTATATCTTGCGAATCTTGTAGGGGTTTCAATGCATGTTGCTTCATCTGCCATAGAGTTATTCGGTTAACCGATTATTTAAATGTTTCTATTTTTGCCTTATAATGCTCTTTCATGAATTCTATTTCTTCCATGTCCTTTTTTGCCTTTTCATAGTTGTCCTTAGCATTATCATAAACCTCTCCTATCCTATCTAAGGCTATCTCCCAATCCTTTTTATCCATCTTATCCGTGTTTCTCTATTGCCTCCTCTAAGGGTGTTCCTTTAAAAAAATCCTTTGCTGCATTCTTTTTAGTATCTTCTTCTGAGACTTGAGGGGCTTCAACATGCCCTCCCGCACTACCTGAAAGCATAACTGTTGCGGCTGCTTCTTGGTTTGCCTTAACCAATTTTTCATACTTATCAACTTGCTCAGTCATTCCTTTTAGAACTGCTTCCTGCCTCTCAATCGGATTTAAACTAACTTCTTTTGTTTCTGCTTTTGTTTCTTCTTCCATTTTAACCTCCTTATACTACCATAACTTTTTTTGTCTTCCTTTATACTTGAAAAACTCTAAACTCATTCCAAAAATGATTGTTAAGTATCCATCATAAGCCCCTGTTGTAATTCTTTGAACTCCGTAAGCCGTTAAGGCTAAAGCGGCTGTATTAATTATTGTTTCTATAACTGGCTTATTCTTTTCTACTGCTATAATATCTTTACTCATAATGCCACCAACATTCCGATAGATACTGCCCCTGCGAATAATAAAACCCATCCCCAAAAACTCAATCTAATCATTTATCCACTCTCCTTTGTGCCATTTCTAACATAGCCCATGTTGGGTCTGATGGTGCTTGTAACGTTAATGCCATCTCTGCCGAAAGAAAATCCCTTTCTCCCTGTGCTGAATAAAATGTCTCAAACTCCGCTAAATTGGGTAATGCTGTTTCAAACTTTAATAGGTCTTTTTGTGTGTCTAATTTCATTTGTCTATATGCCCCATCTATTAAAGTAAGTTGTGCATTAAAACCTCTTAATGCTTCTAACTTTCTGGAGGAGTCTGTCCTCGCTAATGTTATCCAATCTTGTAAATTCTGCTTTCCCTCGTCTAAAACTCTTTGCTGTGCGGTTGTTGTGTCTCTCCTTTGACTTGCCATATTGCTGAGAATTCCTGCTGTTATACCACCCACAAAACCTAATGCTGCCCCTATGGCTGTTCCTACTCCAGGGGCTGCCACTGTTCCTGCCGTTCCTGCTATCTTTGCACCCAATATCCCTGCCCCAAATACGGTTGTTGCTGCACCTACTGCCGATGGTATCGCTTTTCTTAATCCTGCGATTGCTGCCTCTCCATAGTCAAACTCCCCTATGACTCCAGGTTGTCTTAACCCTGTTTGTTGAAATTGCCCTATTTGTCCTGATAGTTTCTGCCCCTCTGCTAATTGAATCTCCCTTTGCTTTAACTGCTCTGCCGCTGATTGCATTCCCTTTCCAAATCCTGCCTCTGCTGCCTCTATGTCTTGTCTCGTTTGTATTATTTCGTTTCCGAATCTATCGGTGACTATAGATACCCCTCTATCTTTCTCTGCCCTTTTTCTTTCTTCGTCACTTAATTTTTTAACTTGTGGTTCAAAAATCTTTAATGATTTTTTTGGTGGCTCTGGCTCTGCTGGTTTTGGCATTTTTATACAGGTTTGAGTTTTAACATCCCAAAAGCCTCCTCCTTGTTCGCATTTCTCCCGTTCTGTTAATTTTTTTTGTGTTCCCATAGCCAGTTTTTCTTGTTCTTCTTGGGTTGTTATTTTAGTTCCAAATTGTGGTGCCATTATTCTCTCTCCATGTTTGCCATTACATCATTAGGCTGAATTCCTATTTGTCCTGTGTTCTTTGCTTCGTTCTCTTGGACTAATCCCCCTAAGGATGGTGGTCTATTAAATTTAATTTTAATTGCTTGTTGATTCCAAAGGTCTCCCTCTAAATCTGTTTGTTCTTTGGCATAGATTGGCTCAAATATTACATGCCCCATCTTTCCACCGACTTCGCTTGTTCCGTCGCTTGTTGCAATACTTCTTGGAACTCCAAAGACTTGATAAAAGAAATTCTCTAAATAAGATATCCATCCTGTTCTATCTTCGGAACTTCTGCTTGGGTATGGCTCTATCTTTGCTGTGTCTTCTGGTAGTCCTAACATCTCTCCTTTTTTAACTGCCTTTTCTATTTGGGTATTTGCATATGATATTTTCCCTGCATTATTTGTTTTATAATAAACTACCCCTAATGCCTTATCTCGGTGTTTAATTGTCCTCTCGTCTTCTAATGCCTCATTCCTTGCGTCTATAATATATTTACTTGCTTCAATCTGGCTTGTTCCGTGCATTTGGTCGCCTATTCTTTTATTCTGGCTGTGTAGCATATCTTCTTTTTTAATTGATTTCCATTTATTGCCATTCCATGTATCATATCTTTTAATCATTCCATCCTTTCCAAAAACAACTCTAACCCTTTCTGGGCTAATTGGTATCATGTTAATGATTATATTTTCTCCCTTGTTTTTTTTCCTTTTCATTTCAACAAAGGCGTCTCCTACAATTAATTTTGTAACTTCATGGTTCCAAATAATCTGCTCAAAAGTATCTTTGCCCATCCCAACAACATGTTTAAGTTCTATCTCTAACTGTGCATTATCGGTAGTCCATCCCTTCCCAACACTCCATGTAGCCAAAGCATTTGCTGCACTAAATATTTCTGGTATTGATAGATAGTAGCCATATCTTTCTGGGGCTTTGTCAAAATACCAATAAGTCTCCTCTCCATTTGGATTAACTGAGTCTAAGGCTTTTTGATTTACTATAAAGTCTGGAACTGTATTTGTAAAGTCTGTTGTTGTGCTGTTTGAGATATTAAATTCTGCCATTAGAAGTCTAATTTATAGGGTATTGATATTTTAGATGTGGTTGTAACTGTTAGGTTTCCGTCAGTTCTGTTTGCTGGGTCTGTTCCATATCTGGCGGTTGTGGCACTGGCGTTTTGTAGCCTTACTCTCATTCTTAAATTTTCTCCTGCTGGAATTAACTCATTATTAACATCCATACGCATATAAAGCATTTCTGCCCCATTAATTGAATCATTGTAAGTTAAGGTGCTTCCTATCTGTGTCTCAGAATTTCCATCGTATCTATATAACTCGACAGTCCATGTGGGGCTTATTCCTCCGCCTGTATATGCTGCTATTGAAATTAAGACAGTCCCATCTATTATTCTTGGAAATACAAAAGGAGTTAAGTCATAATCTCTGTCTGAATCTGTTATGGCTCCACTGTCAACCACTACGAAAACACTATTTGAGTAATCATTATTTGGGGTTAAGTGATAATCTGCCCCTGTTGAATCCTCACTCTCAATTAAATAATATGTGTTATAACCTGTGCCAGAAGCTATATCTGTGAAATTAAACACCGCATTAACTGGTGATGCTGTTGTGAAAGGTTTTTCTAATTGGTCTGCCATTATAATCCTAAGTCTGCAACAATATCCGCTTTATTGTTTTTAAGGTCTGATAAAAAACCTGTCCAAATACTATTGCATACATTTAATTTACTTTGTGAGGTTGCTAATTGCCAGGAGTTTTGATTTTGATTTATTGCATGGAAGGCTGCCCTGTTTGCTGCTATTGTTGCTAACCATTGTTTGTTTGCTGCGGTTATACTTCCATAGTTTGCGACGATTCCTATATTATCTCCAAAGGCTCGTTCCATCTCACTCTCTGCCATAAGTATCCAGATGTTTGTATTTGCTTCTAAAATTTGGGCTGCACTTGCATTCTGTCCGATTGCTAAAAGGACTTGGGCTGTTGTTGCTAAAGTTCCTTCGTCTGCCATTATCTAAGCCTCGCCCTCTCTATTTCGTTAGTTAAATCTCTGATTGCTTGGATTAATAAATAGTCTTTATCCTCTAAGGTGTATGCTTCTCCCTTGTCTTCGTCTTTTTCGTTGGTTGGGTTTATTGCTTTCATACTTTAATAGTGTATATCTTATTATTTAATTCTTTGTATTTTTGCCCCCATACTGCATTAGCGATTCCCTCGCATATATGAGTGTAATTTCCGAATATCTTTAGGTGTCTTTTGCCTAAACTATCGTTGCTGTATGCATACTGGGTGCTTTTTATACTTTCAAAAATTCCAGGGTCGTCTAAAAGATGGACTTTGTTTGTTTCCATTAACATCTTCATGTGAGAATATTTTAATGTCTTTTGTAGTTTTCTTGTTCTTCCGTCGGTGGTTATTATTTGTTTGGAGTTGTCTATTGCTTCTGTGATGTGTCTTGTGTCGTCGTCTGCCATTAGCCAATCAAAAACCCCTACCCCAATACCCACCGAATCAATGAAGATTTTGGTAAAACCATAAAGGAGGTTAAGTTCTTTAATGTGTTCAAAGGTTTGGGGTAGAGTAGTCTTTTTTGTAATTTGATTTTCAACTTGATACATGTGGTCTTTTCTTAGTTCGAATATTTCAAAACTACTTTCATCTTCTCCCATCCTTGCAACATCAATACCCAGATAGTATGTTTTGTTATTGTTTTTGTCAATTTTGTTTGGTCTTTCTTCTGTCATGCAACTTCTTATTAAGTCATCCTCAAACCATTGTCTCATATCGTCAAGGAACTCGGATAGATATTCTTGCTTGAACTCCATTTCTGTTAATAAGGCTTGTTGGTCTTTTAGGAACTTTAGGGCTTTGTCTCTTTTTTCTATCGTCCATTCTTCTGTGATTTCTCTTTCTTGCATTGCTTGGGGGCTTGTGATATTAAAGACTTGCCATTTATCCTCGTGGTTTTCCCAACATTTAAAGAAGAAGTTTTTTTTGTTTGTGTTCTCTATGAACTTTCCTCTTGGTGTGCTGCTCATCCAAATTTGTCCTGCTGTTGTCATAAGGGTTGGCATTGCTGCTTTCCACATCATTTCTGGCATACCACTGGCTTCGTCAATATATAATACATCTCCTGTAAAGCCCCTTACTGCGTCTCCTGTATTTCCAACTGGACGGCTTATTACATGTGCCCCATTCTTTAGCCATATTCTGCTTTTTGTTGGTTTGTTCTTTCCCTTTTGTATATTTTGTTTGCATTTCTTTTCTAAATAATCCAATACCATTACAATTATTAATTTTGCTTGGTCTTCTGTTAATGAGACTACGATTATTTGAGTTCCTTTGTTTTTCATTAAGTAATTTCCAATCTTATGTGAGAAAACTGTGGTTTTTCCTACTTGTCTGCCTGTGTTTGCTAATATGTCTCCTTTTGCTTCTAATATTTCTTTTTGCCACTTATCGTATTTCATTTAATATACTCTCCCCTATTTTAGGATTTACCATGTTCCTTAATATTTTTCTTTTATCTATACCCTTATAATCCTTTAAAGATACACCATGTTTTAATTCCATGTCGGGGATTATTCCAGCTTCTATATCTACACCATGCTTAACCTCAATAACCTTTATTTTAAAATTTGCCCAAAAACAATGCCTTTGAATTTCCACACATTCTATCAAGGGTTTATAATAGGGTTTAACATTTTCAACTACCCATTTGCCCTTAAACCATTTCCTTAAAAAAATAATCTCCTCATATAATTTCATGTCTGGGAATATAGGTTTATTTTGTTTAGGGTTACAGGCTCTTAAGCGGCTATGGCTTGGGCATGGTGGGGAACTCCATATAAAGTCAAACTCGTTATAATGTTCTAATAAATATTTATGGGCGTCTGCGATTATCATTTTGTCGTTTGGGAAGAAGTCTTTGTATATCTTCGCTATTTTGGGATTTATCTCTACTGCTGTGATTTCGTGTTCGTCTCCCCATAACTTCCGATTACCGCCTATTCCTGCATATAAGTTAAGGATTTTCATTTATTCTCTCCATTGCTGTATTATATAAAGTTCGTTTATTAATCTTAAGCCAGTTTGTGAACCAAAGTGGGTGTTTATGTGCGGAATATTTGGCTAATGTATGGCAACCCGCACATAGAGTTAAGCCGTTTTTTAATGAATAGGCATATTTTATAAAATTTCTTGGTATTATGTGATGGGCATTTAAGCCTTTTCCGTTTTTGCCATTTTTCTTGCATATTTGGCAACATTTATCCCTATTTATCACACTTTCCCGCCATTTTAAGTAATTTTTGTCTCTTTTCATTGATATTCTATGATTTTATACTTTATAAATATATTATTTTTTTTTCTGGGGTATGACCCCCCCCTTTCTCCCCCCCCTGCTCAACGTCGGTAAAAATACCTCAAATCCTTGTAATTTGTGGGTTCTAAGCCATAATAAGCCATTCTAATGCATTATTATTGCTTATTTATAGTAAAAGATACCTCATTTTACCTATTTCCATAGGAAATGAAGGTCTATATTTTCATTTCCTGTGGAAAAGTTCGCACAATCCGAACCTTAGTGCACAGTTCCATAGGAAACGTACCCCCCCCAACCCCCATTTCCTGTGGAGAATAAATAAAAGTCACCGAAAAGAGTAGGGCGAGTATGCGGGTAGGAGTGACTGTTAAAATCGTAGATTTTAAAAGGGAACATCCTATAAGTATATTTCTTCGCCCTTTGAGGTGGTTTTTTGTAGTCCGTTCGTAATCCGTTCGCACATTACAAAACGAACGAAATACTTATATAAAAGAATCAATTTAAGAATCTATGAAATCTAAACATCCTCCAGGAATAATTAACACCTTTAGGAATGGTTTCAATGAGGTATGCAATAGTGAAGGGGTGATAGTAAGCCTTGTAAATACAGCATATCCATCTGAGTGCTTCCAAATTTTAAATTGAGTTTGTTATTTACACTTGGTAGTTCGTAGGAAAAATAAGAGGGACGCAAAATGTCTTTATGACAGATTGCTTTTGTGTGTGTGCCATCCCAAAGGACGACTCACTCAAAAGTAAACTTGAACGGCAGAATGTTTGTCCGAAGTATTACTGAGAAGTCCGACAAAATTAGGGAAGTAACGAATTTTGTAAGGTATAGGGTGATGTCTAAACATAACACACACACAACCCATAATTATATAAGGCACCTTGTTGTGTTTGTAGTATGGAGGTGATAAAATGGATTTATACGAATGGCTACCACGAGCAACAAAGATTAATAGACTAACAACTGCTATACGAAATGTCTCATTTACTGGAGACTTTGTAGATAAGAATAAACTTCTTGGAGAATGCGGAAAACTATGGGGAACATCCAGACGAACATTATTAGAGTATCTTAATGAACTGGAAGCGAGAAAAGAAATAGTGATTGATGGAAATAATATCTGGACTTGTAAACAATGGGCTAAAATCAAAAGAGCGAGAGAAAAGGACTATCTTAGCGGAATGAACGAGACAATACCAAAGGAACAAAAACTCATCTAATAATAGTGCATTTCTTTGGGAATTTTAAGGGTCTTGGGCTTTTTGGGCAATATGCTGGATGAAGGCATTTATCACAAATCTTTGCATTCTTACCAGTTGCATAGAAAATCTTATCACATCTTTTACATACCCTTTGGTATACCCCCTTTTTGTTACTAATCATAATAAAAAAAAATAAATATACTATTTAAAATCTACTTAAGACTATTTAAGACGGCTTAATAATTCTTCGTAAGCCTGTATAGTTGCTTCTTGGGCTTCCACAAATCCACCCTTAAAACTTTCGCTATCAAACAACTTAATACTATATCTTAATAGCCCTTCTGCTGTTATTGCTGATGGTTCTCTATACTTACTTGGCTTTGGTGCTTCCATAGTCTTAACTTTTTCAACAGGTATGTCCATTATATCTGGTTTATCCAATCTTATAATATTCGTAGTCTTAAAATATTTTTCTCCTTGAACTCCAGATATCTCTACAAAATCCCCAACTGTTAAGGCTTCCCCCATAGTCTTATCAAATATACTATAAGATTTACCGTTATCTAACTCAAAAGTAAATCTTTCCCAAAACTTCCCGTGAGTTTCCCCCGAAGTTATACCTTTGCCTTTAATAAATCCCTTAATACTTGTTTCCATGCTTATCTGATAAATCATTAACCTTATCAATAACCTCATCAACTTTATAGCCGATTGCTTCCTGTCCTTTAATCAAAAATTCTATCTTTTCTGCCAATTTTTCTCTATCCATTATTTATCATTCCCTCCTTTCAGTTCATTAAATGCAAATTCCTGAGCGTCTGCCCATTTTAATTTCTCGGAAACTCTTTCCATATAGTCCGTAAATGTTTCGCCAGACTTTCCTTTAATAGAATGCCTTAATGCTCTCCATGTACTCCACCTTATCCTTACTATTTTATGCTTAACCATGTAACTTATTGTAACACATACTATTTAAATGTTTCGGTTAAGGGTTTTATCGTCGCTGTTAAGTATCAAATTGTAGTTCTAATGTAATAATTGTATCACTTATTGTATATCCTACCCAACCACTTCCACTTAATTTTATCTTATCCCCTGCTACAAAAGTTGTAGTTCCTCTTGATTGGGTTATCTCGTGAGTTGTTATACCTGTTGAAGAAATAGTATAACTCCCCTCATAAACTCGCACCCCATTTTTATAACATTTATAAGTAAATGT
>NZER01000458.1 GCA_002690445.1 Candidatus Pacearchaeota archaeon | reverse complement strand
TTAGTGACTCTTGGTACAGTAAGGATGAGAAATTTAAGAATCGCATGGACGTAGGTGAACGCCATCGTGGATTAGACATCGACGAGGATGGAACAGTTAAAAAATTAAAATGAAAAATATAACACTGACAACCACTGGGTCTGGAAAGGAAGTCATGGTGAATTGGAATAACGTACATTACGCCAAGTCAATGACATCTCCTTACTCCGATGAATATGTTGAGGTCAGTTTCGGAGATCATAACGTAGAAGTAAAAGAAACCCTTCAAGAAATTCACGAAAAATGTCTCCAAACCCTTGTTTAAATAAATAATTATGTCATACGAACAGAGAACGGCGATTGATATTTACTATCAAGAAGCAGGAAAGGTAGACCTCCTAACGGCAAAGGAGGAAATACTTCTAGCTAACCAAATAGAAAAAGGTTCAAAGAAAAAACAAGAGGCAGCAAGAGAACATTTGATTAGAGCTAATTTGCGTCTAGTTATCAAAATAGCAAACGGTTATTCTAATTATGGTTTGGACATCCTTGATTTAATCAACGAGGGTAACATTGGTTTAATGAAAGCAGTTGGAAAGTTTAGAGGAGATAGGGGAGTAAGATTTTCTACATACGCATCTTTATGGATTAAACAGTCCATTAAACGAGCATTATCAAATAAGTCGAAAACGATTCGTATCCCCTGTCATCTCTATCAAAAACGCTCAACCATTTTAAAATTCATAGACCAATACAATACAAAACATGACCGTGACCCATCTCCGAGGCGCATAGCTAAAGAGCTAAATATAAAACCCGAAAAGGTTGAGCAAATACTTGACTATGTGTATTCTTATACCTCCATAGATAAGCAAGTTGGGGGAGAGGGGGAGGACTCAGCAACCTTTGGAGAAATAATTGAAGATGTCTTGATGAAAAACCCCTCTCAAAGAACAGAAAGCATTAATAATATTGAGTCTTTAAATAAACTTTTAAATAAACTTACGGAACGCGAGAAATACATCATTCAACATAGGTTTGGGCTAGGACTACTGGATGCAGAAACCCTTGAAAAGATTGGAAAGAAATATAAACTAACAAGGGAACGAATTAGGCAAATAGAAACAATCGCTATGGGCAAATTAAGGACTTGGATGAAGAAGGAGATGAGAACAAATAAATGAATGTATCGTCTACAAATGTAGTAAAATGGATTGAGCATTTGATTGCGGATACCCACTACATGATGGAACAAACAGGTTATATGCCTACTGAAAAAGACTACTCTTTTAATATAAATGGAAAAAAAGAATATGCGAAGGAATGGCTTGACAATATGCCGCCAGCGTACTCTACGCTGGTAGGTAAACATGATGCTCTGGTAGATTTAAAAAGAAAATTTATTGAAGCGCAAGACCTTCCTGAGAACGAAATAAACGAAAGAAATATATTCTTTACTAATCCCCGAAACAACTAAAAGAAAGTGTAAAATAATATGAGTTCAGTAACAAAGACAAACTCGACAGGTTATGTTAGCAAGATGGGAATCTTGCATCCGGTCTTATTGATTCTAGCTCTTTTTTATAGCTTTGACGCTATTGCCGTAAAGCCTTGGCCTGACTTTAATAATCCTCAAATAAATAAATTATTTAACCCGCTGCCCCCGCAAGAAGTAAACGTGAAGGTCATACGTCCGGTAATTACTGGCTGGAATGAAAGTTCATTTGTTAATAGTTGGGGGAGGCACGTTAAAAAATACGGAGGACTTTCAAGACGGTCAGATTGGAAGCTGACTTGGAGGATAAATTATATTGATATTGATGAAGACAGGTGCAAAGCAAATTTTACTCTCGAAAGCACCGTTACCTTGCTACTCCCAACATTCAAATTTCCAGCGGGTATGCCCATGCACAAAAGGAGGAGATACGATGATTACTTGCGGGATGTGATTAAAGGCACAATACACACTTTAAAGAATATTTATTATTTCCACAACAGGTCTGGACAAATGTTTAAAAGTATAATTGTTCCCGTTACGCTTGATATGGAGGGAGAAAAGGCGGCGAAGATACAGGAAAGGAAAATATGGAATGCGATGAATCAAGCCTATAAAGAAAGCGAAGCCCTGACCAAAAGGGTGAATAAGCGTGATGCTGAATGGCTTGCAGATGTTTATCCAGATTTTAGGTAAACTTTTTGTACCCTTGGGTCGCACAAAGAAAGTCATACCAGTGGTTTTGAATGGGTTGGAATCACTGGGTACTAAATGACAGCCGAAAAGGGTACAAATTTTTCTTGACAACGGTGCAAGGGTATGCTAAATTGATACCAGACGTTAAGAAACCTACAATGAAACCCAAAGTAAATACCCAAACAGTCCAATCTAGCGGAATCACCAGTTCAGTTAAATTTGGAATCAAAGCCTCTGGCTTACACCACATCCTTGGAATCCTCCGTAACCAACTTTATTCCGATAAGGTTCTTGCGGTGATTAGAGAATACACCTGTAATGCTGTAGATGCTCACGTTGAAGCTCATTGCCCTACTCGTCCGATAGTAGTAACCCTTCCTAACCGAATGAATCCCTATTTTAAGGTGAGAGACTTTGGCCTTGCCTTGTCTGACCAAGACATTCACGAAATTTATGCCTTCTATGGAGAATCAACCAAGCGGAATACAAACGACCAAATTGGTATGCTTGGGATTGGTTCAAAAGCGGCATTTGCATACGGAGACAATTTTGTAATTAACTCTTACCTTGACGGTAAAAAGAGTTCCTACAATGCTTTCATTGATCCTACTCAAGTTGGACAAATTTCTAAATTGTCAGAGATGGATACCAAGGAGGAAAATGGTATTGAAATCGTAGTTCCTATAAAAGACGAAGACTCAGACGAATTTGTAAAGAAAGCTAAAGATTTATTTGAATGGTTTTCTGTTCGGCCAACAATAAAGGGCGCGGCTCAATTTGAGTATAACGACGAGAAAACTCTATTTAATGGGGAGTATTGGAGGTGGACAGATTGCAACAAAACCAACTACGACCGTAATAATGAAGCAATCGTTGTTATGGGTAACATCGGGTATCCCATTGATGAATATTCATTGAATCTTACTCAAGACGATGATTTTAGGAGTCTTTTGACTGATAATCTTATTCTTGAGGTGGAGATTGGTGATGTGGAGATTTCTGCTTCTCGCGAAAAACTCCAGTACACTGATTATACTCGCGCTCAATTAAAAAAATATTTAAAAGGTGTTCAAAAAGAACTGTCAGAAACTATCGGTAAACAGTTTGGGGAGTGCAAGACCTTATACGACGCAAGATGTCTGTACGGTTCTACCTTCAGAACAGATTCTCCCCTGTACGCACTGAGGAATGTTCTCCATAACCACTTGACTTTTAAAGGAGAGAAAGTTGATGGTTCCTCTTTCCAGACCTACAACACGGGGGGAGTTGATTTGCGACATTTTAAGAAAACTTATAGAAGTGAGAAGTGGCGTCCAGAAGAAACGCAAACAATCTCCTGCGAAAAGGATACGGTCATAATTGAGAATGACATAGGACATCGGAGAGGTTTAATGGGGAGGATGCTTCCCCTTATTCTCACAAAGGGTAAGAAACCTTTTCTCCTCCAGTTCAACCCCTACTCAGGAACAGAAGGAGGTAAAAATGTTAATAGAAGTGCTTCTCAAGTTAAAAAGGCTTGGCTCAAGGCTGAAAAGTTTGATGGAGAAACAATTAAACTTTCTGAACTGCCACAGCACAAATTGAGTGAGTTTGGTTATGGTCAAACTTCTGGTGGAGGGAGTAGCTACACCAAAGATGCCAAACATTCTGCCAAGTGTTTCGAGTTTGATTTTAAAGCTGACATCCGTAGGTATCACTCCAAGAAATCAGACCATTGGAAGATAGCAGAATTAGATGTTGAAAACGAAGATGGCGTTTACGTCATTATTGATAAATTCCATATTGAGCGTAAAGACAAGAACGACTACACTCTCTTGGATGACCCCTCTACTATTCGTTCTTTGAAAGAGGTGATAGAACAAATGGGAGTGAAATTCCCCAAGAATCTTTACGCTTTTAAGGTAGGTCAGAGAGGTAAGATTGAGAATAAGGATGGATGGGTTGAGTTGCACGAATGGGCGAAGGGTCAACTAGAAACAGTTATTGCCGAAGGAAATCTCCACCAAGCGTGGATTGATATTCAAAAGGTTGATGACTTAAATAACTGGAACGATGGTGATAGATATTACGGTTCCAGAGTTGAGTCACAAATCTCCTGCTTTAAAAAATTAGAACTTGTTGCTCCAGACGGAGTGATGGCGAGTTTCCTTGCAAAACACAACGAGATGAAAAAGGATAAAAAAATCCATGAGCAAATTAAGGCTATACAGGCAATAGCGAGAGAATACCATGTAGACTTTACTTGCCCCAAGGGAGTAAAGCCCACACATGAGATTAAAAAACTATACATGGAAGTCTTAAAAAAATACGACATGATTCCTCTGGTGGAGCGTGGAGTATGGGGCTACGAGTGGACTACGAGCCAAGGGAAGGTACTCTCAAACTACATTAATGTGATAGACGTATGCAATGCTTCACAAGGAGGAAGTGAGGAATAGGAACACAAGGGAGGTAGTCCTTGTAGGTTTGGACTGCCTCCCTCTCCCATTAAAGATTTAGGAATATAAAAAAAAGAATTTAAACTTTCCTTTTCTGGCGAAAAGAAATTTACTAAAATGAAAAAACTAAAAGAACAAATCAAAAGTTACGAGGAGCAGTTGAGGAACATGACCGTCATGGATGATTATGATGGGGGTCAAGCAGCGCAACTGCGTCAGGTGATTGACGATTTAAAAGAGATAGACGGAACCAAGTTCAGCGAGAAAGAGAACTAAAAAAGACTTGACAAGGGTGCAAGGATGTAGTAATCTTATAGAACGATAACAATAAAAACACTGACTAAAAAAACATGAACCCATACATACTGACACAAAAAAGCCTCACAGTAATCTTTGAGGGCAAAGCCCACACAATGAACGCCGACCATCCTGCTTGGCAGCAAGCAGTAGATGCCTTGAAGAATGAAGAATGGGAGCGTCTAGAAGGTCTATTTGACGTTGAGCAAGCAGTCTCCGATTACCTTGACCATGATGCAGAGGTTGAGGTTAAGGATGGTGCTGTATCCTTTAAGGGTGAGGTAGTCCATAATATGGTTGTGGATAAGATTCTGGACTTCATGCGGAATGGTTTACCCTACCAACCGCTTGTTAAGTTTCTTGGTAAGCTCATGGATAATCCTTCTCGCAGAGCAACAGAGGAACTTTATTCGTTTCTTGAGCATAAGAATATGCCCATTACACCAGATGGTAATTTCCTTGCCTACAAAGGGGTAAATAATAATTTCACTGATTTTTACAGTGGGAATTTTAATAACTCCGTTGGGCAGACATTAAGTATGATTCGCAACACTGTTTGTGATGATGCCAACATTGGTTGTTCCAATGGTTTTCATGCTGGTAGTTATGATTACGCCAAAGGTTATGCCTCTGGTGGAGGGCATTTGATGATTGTTGAAATAGACCCTTCTGACGTTGTGAGTGTGCCATTTGATTGTGATTGCCAGAAGTTGCGTACTGCCAAATATAAGGTTGTTGGAGTGTATGAAACTATTGATGCTCCCCCTCTTGACGATGGGTTGAACGATGACTACATCAATCAGTGGGTTTCGGATGATGGCAGCGACGAGGATGTCGAGCGGGACGATTGGAATGAAGGTTGGTACGCTGGATACAAGGCTGCGAAGGACGCAGAGGAAGGGAATACAAACAACTAACTTGGAATGTCCTTACTGTTCCAAGACGGGGGGAGTGAGGTTTGGTTGGTTTCATCCTCACTCCTCCTTTAAAATTTACCTCATATAAAAAAACAAAAGAAAATGAAATTACCCAAACTCTACAAGAAAACCACAGTTGGTAAGACGCAGACTTGGACAATCGAAGTTGACAGCAACAAATTCCGCACAATATCGGGACAATCAGACGGAAAGAAAATCACGAACAAGTGGACGATATGTGAAGGAAAAAACTTGGGCAAGAAAAACGAAACAACGCCAGCGCAACAGGCACTCAAAGAAGCGGAAGCAAAGCATAAGAAAAAACTTGAAGCGGGATACCACTTGAACCTCAAGAATATTAGCAGGAAGCGTTTCTATGAGCCTATGCTGGCACAAGATTTCAAGAACAAGAATCGCCAGAAAGAAGTAATGACTGAAATTGGTTCAGAAGCAGATAATACAACTGGATTCGGTGCTGCTGTATTCTCTCAACCCAAGCTAGACGGCATACGTTGTATTGCGATGCGTGAGGGGTTGTTTACGAGAAGTGGTAAGCCAATCACGGCTGTACCACATATCCATGAGGCATTAGAACCCTTCTTTGAGGTATATCCTAACGCTACTCTTGACGGTGAGTTGTATAACCATGCGTACAAAGATGATTTCAACAAAATCATTCACCTTGTTCGTAAACAGAACCTTACCGAAGAACATTTGGCAGAGGGTAAGAAAATGATTCAATATCATATTTATGATGCGCCAGTAATAGGTAACGGTAAGTGGGCTATGTCTGAAAAGGACTTGTATTCAGACAGAACCTCCAAATTAGATGCCTCGTTCGCTAATCTAGGAATAGATGGTCGTTCGCTTCATGGAGAACCCAATCCCCTTGTCATTGTTGAGACTACCGAAGTAAATAGCAGAGAGCATCTTGATGAATTGTATGCTGATTACGTTGAGGTTGGTTATGAAGGTCAAATGATTCGGCTTGATGGCCCATACGAGAATAAACGCTCATCCAAATTGCTCAAGCGCAAGGAGTTCATTGATGAAGAATATA
>NZER01000457.1 GCA_002690445.1 Candidatus Pacearchaeota archaeon | reverse complement strand
TTCTATATCATCATTAGTATTAAACTCAACAATAGCTTGTTCTTGATCTTCACCCCAATATTTCATATTTATCCTTTTAGGTATAGTAACATTTTAATCTTAATAAAAAAGAAAGATTATAGAAACTCACCTTCATCTCTTCTTCAAATAGGTGTTGATTCACCTCTTCTCCCCATTCTTCTTCTTTGTAATAACTTCCCTTCTATGATTGTTTGAAAATCACTAGGGCTAATGCGCTGCGTAAGATTAGTTATTATATAAATCCCTTCCAAAGCTGGTAACACTCCTTTTACATTAATTAAATTAAAAGGTTCCAAATTAGTTGTTCCATGAATCGTCAAAGTCACTCCACGCATATAAAAGGCTAACAACTCTGTAGTAAAATTATTTTGTTCTTGCATCATAGCAGTTATTTGTGCCCATCGTTGAGGATCTTGCGCAATAAACGAATCTATAACTGAACCAGGAATATTTTCAAAAGCCACTTTATTAATACGTACTTTTCGATCCGTACCGACATTTACAATACCACTGTAAGTGCCACCAGAATCATCATCAGCTTTAGGGATAGCAGATAAAAATTCGGACATTTCTGCAGCAACCCCATCTATAGAAAGTAACTTTAATACATTATAATCTCTCCCTTTCAGTACATCCGAAGAATTTTGATAAGTCAAAAAAGCAGCCGGGTCCATTTTAGAACTCATATCTATAGTTTGTATTAAAGAATTTCTTTTTTTATAATCAAAACTTAAATGATTGATCGAAGAATCAGAGTATTTGTCGTTATCAAGTGCATTTTTAAACATATCTTGAACTATACCTTTATATGATATTGAGGCGGGAAATATTTCTATTATTCCATTGTTATTTCGTACACCAATTTGCACATTACCCGCTAATCCTATAGATGATGGAGACATTATTTGTTGACATAATTGCAACAAAGACATATTATGGTTTCTTCTATTCAATAAATTATCTACAACTTCTCTTTTAATAGGTATTTCGGCCACATTCCTAATACTTTGATTAGAAAAATCTGCCGTATTTCGGGTTCTTTGTATAAATTCATTAAAACAATCTGCATAAGTAACATCTCTAACTCTATATTTTCTTTTTGCGGTTGTTTGCCCGCTGTTGTTGACGATCTGCCCAGTATAATAATTGTGCACAGTTTCTTCAGTGGGTTCCACCTCGTCAGCGCGATTAAAATTCTCTTCACCCACTCCAATCCGTCTGCCCATATGAAGTAAATTTATCAAATGCTCATTAATAAATGACACTAATCCTGAATTTAAAGGAGGGCCCCCTCCAAAATTTTCATCAGCATCTTTAGTGGAACTGAGAAAACCAGATTGAAAATCTTCCGGCAAAGAACGAAGTATATTATGTATCAATGGTGCTCCAACAGCACCAATATCCCAAGAGTTGTCGCCGTTCCCTTGGTCGCGACCGGCTTGCCAGGATCCCAGTTTCCAGACGTTAGGAATACCAATCCCAAGTAGCAGATTTGAGTTCCCTCCGTGCGTGCCGTAGTACTCTCCTATATATTCATCAATGCCATCGCCTATGGCTATCCCCTCAAAAACATCTCCTGCAACTTCATCGGCCGACACCTCCATGTTGGGCACTTTTGAAGAATTTGGCAAACCACTTGCAACTGGTTGCTTTTGATATCCTGGTAATGCATTACCAGCATCGCCCGACAGGCTTGGAGGTAGGCCAAATGGATAATCGCTACTGTATGATGGGCGACCACTATTGAGATATCGGCTCCAGGTGGCGCTTATTTTTTTAGGAACTCCAACCCAGTCGGGATTATTTGAAAAAGTGATCGTTCTGCCCTGGGCGGCGCCGCCGTTTGACTCTGCACGACTTTGCTGATTAACCATTTGTTGAGCGCCAGTGCGAGTTATAGTCGGCAAATGATCATTCATAGATAACCGCTTCCCGCCGCTCGACGGATACAGTATATTATTTTTATCAGAAATTGGGCCAAAAACACAGGCCTGATTCGGCACCTTAAGTAATTGCATAGGATCTAATCCATGCAAATATCTTTCTTCTGACTTGCCGCGTCCTTCAAATGGTTCCATACCTTCACTAGATTGTCTATAAGCTTCTTCAACAAAATCCAAATCTTTATCTACCCTATAATAGGGTTCTATTATTCTATCATCGTCATTATAATCTTTTCTTTCAAAATTATCAAAAGGCATATGAGTGCTCATTGGCCAGCACCCTGCTATTGTTTTAATATTCTCTCCATATTCATATCCTATATCTGTAAATCCATATTTATATCCTAAAATTTGTTTTATGAGATCAAAATCAACCATACCCGCCCTACATAAATGTTTAACTCTAATAGGAGAAATGTAAGATCTTTGCTCTATTATATAATCTCCCATTTCTTTTTCAGCAGCGGATGCTACTGATTCTAGATTTACGTCGCGAGAGAACATATCTAACCAAAATATCGACGACAAACTGCGGGCAGATGGCCAGCGCAGCCCCACTGCTACTAAACAATTAGGTTGATCATGGTACCAATTGTCATTTAATTTCTCACCTCTAACATTAAATGTATCTCCAGTTTGACCAGAGTATTCTGGAAGGGGATATGCATACGTATCAGTTTCTCTTAATTTTGTTAAATTTAATATTTCTTTTGGGCCATCCCAATCCGCTCCAAAATTCGGGACGCCGCCCGATTCCACAACTCTTAATGTTTCCGCAAGCATATATTCTAACGATAGAGTGCCCTTGCCGATGGTCGATGCATCTGCGGCGTCAGACCAACCCCACACTGGCAATGCCGGATCATGATAAGCTACGCCACCTGCTGGCGCACCATAATTATGAATATCATTAGCGCCGAAAACTTCTCTTTTTTGAAATCTTTGTTCCCATTGTTGTGCCACCACAGTATTAAGTTGCACAAATCTTCCGCCACCCTTCGGTATTCTTCTAGGTGCGTCAAGCATAGTTGAGCCATGAAAAGGAGACATTTCTTGGCTTTGTGGACTTATCATTCTTAATGTGAGATTTAAATTATCTAATTGACTTTGTAAATCATCAATAATATTATCAATATGATCTAAAGATATCTGAGCATTATCTGATTCAGTTTGAATTTGTTGTATTTTTGCAAGATATTTTTTAATATTTAGCCGACTTTTAGTAATAAAGTCATAATAATTTTGGGCTGCTGATTTTAAAGCTTGATGTTCGCCGCTTCCTGGTGCTGAATAACGATACATAGAATATCCACTAAAATATCTATTTCTCCATTCAGCTTCAACTTCATTCATAAAAAGGTATTCTATATATGTGCCAGTGGGCCATACATCGTCATCTATATTTTGCTGTGTAATTCCTATATCACCCAGTATATCTATATTTTCCAAAGTCAATGGTCTAATATCATCTTCGTAAGCCGTCATCACAAATCTACCTATATAGATCCCGACTTCTTCTCGGGCAGCGAGAGCAAAAGTTTCAAAAGCCACTCCAGCTTCCAATAGCTGATTAAAAGTTATATAAACATCGGTTGCATCCCTCCCTTCGGCCGGTTCTGGAACTCCATTAAATAACAAATAATAACCTTCACCATCAGATTGTAAATTGGAAAAATTGTAGTCAGTAGTGTTAGTAATAATATGACGATTATTGGGGCTGAAGCCCTCTTCGAGGGCTCCGGCCGGAGGTGACAGCTGCCCACTAAGTGTCAGCTCGGATGTCTGGAAAGCGTCACTTATCGTTAAATTTATAACATCTTTATTATATAATTCTGTTAAAACTTTCTTAATTCTACTTTGCCAAAAATCTATTTCGCCAGCCATCCCTCTATTATATCTAATAAGGCGCAACAGCTCGTTTTCAACCTGGTGTACTCCTTGTTCAGAACCACTATTCTCAATAGAGTTAAGAGCGTCTTGCGCTTTGTTTATTTCAATATCCCCCAAAGCTGCGCTCATAGGACTATTTATACCGTGGCCATACAACTCTACATTTGCTGCATTTTGTATGTTTATTCTTTCTTTTTCAAGTTTAGCCTCAGCTATTTTATCTTCGATATCGCTTACAAGAACTGCATTTTCTCTTACAAGTATGTCACCGGATCTATCTTTAACTTCATCAAAACTATAAGTAAGCGACCCAGGAAAAGGTGGCCGCGGCCTGGCGTTGTTATGGAAATTGAAATAATTTCCCGAATAAGCAGGGGTAAAATACTTTTTTCCTGTTAGCCAAAAAAGATCCACTGGTTCTGGACCTATATCTTCAATAGTCTTACCCTCAGAAATAGCCTCATGTATTCTTTCACCAACGATCCTTTGGATTTCTTTAGCCAAAAAAGATACATGCATATTATACCATTTTCTTTGCAAAGCCAAATAATCATTTGAGTAATAACGCGCCATTTCTGCTGGCATTAGAAGCCCATACTCATCAGTAAAAGTTATATCTCCAATAAACTTTCCATCTGACTTCCTACTAAATCCTGGTGGTCTTTTTGCGCCATGTTGATCGACGGGCCAATACTCAATTATCTGCGGATTAGCATTGGCGTTGGTCATCCAAGGAAGATCTAGTTTGCGATCCATCCAATACCGGTACTGATCTGCTTCCTTGTGGTAGGAAAAGGCTGGCACATACCCCGCAGCTTTTATCTGCGACTTCAGCCCTTCATCGTTACGGTTTCGGCTGCATCCGTATCTTCCGAAAATATTTCCTGCCGATGATTTTGGATCTGGATCATCCGCTACCGATACCCGCTCATCATAACTTTCATACTCAGTAGTCCGGGCTACATACGTATATAAAAGTTGACCTTCATACCGTGGATGTAAAATACGAATATAATTATTATTATCTATTGATAATGTTTGTCTCCAATCAGGCGGAACGACGCCGCCCGCGTTGCCTCTGGGGAGTTCAGCCACATAAGAAAGATATCTTAGTTTATCTATTTTCGGCGCAGTATCCCAGTTTAAACTTTCTACATTGTCTCCTGTATTATCAGCAAACCATTGTCTAGCAGCAGCTTTTATCTCATTATAATTTCCTATTATTTGATATGCCTCCGCTGTAGGTATTTCGCCCATATCCTGTTGCGCCATTGGTCGCATATTAATCTCATTATTCCAAACATTCAATTCATAACTCATAGGATTTACTGGCTTGTACGAAGGAAAACAATTACTCATTATAAATTTAGTGGCTTCTTGTACATAATTTTTAACATTAGGTATTAAACCCGATCTTAAAGTATCTTGAAAAGATAAGTTAAAAGTAGACCGAGATTTTGGTGGCACTCCCATATACTTAAATCGTACATTAAAAGGGGTTTCACCTCGCCTAACTTTTTGCTGATTTAAATCATACATACTAAAACGTATAGCCTCTAATACCCACCCTAAATAATAAAAAGCCAATTTACTTTTAGACTCTGTAACCCACATATAACCGGGTTTTAATGCCATAGGATTCTCTGGTGTTTCATCTGAGTCGGCTTCAAGCACGCGTGTAGGGTCCGGAACTTGCCTTCTCTCTCTTGAGTAAGTTCTAATACCAGGGCCAGCGTAAGGAAATCTAAATCTACCTTCTCGCTCTTTTTGCTTATCGTGCAATGAAGCTGAATTTCCGGACCACTCGCTATCAGTTTCAGCCCAATTATTTATTACTGAAGTAACATTTATACCCACACCATCTTCTATTTTATCAAATAATCCTGTTACAGTTTGGCTTTGATTAATATACCCATTTTGTTCATCAAAAATAACATCAGCTAAATTTTTACCCAATGCTGGCAGCGCTGCTGTAGAAAAACCAGCAAAAACATTAGGTGCAAGATCTGGACGCGTCGGGTCGGAAGGAGTTGTTTTTTCTCCGGTGCCCAAAAATCTTTTAACAATATCCGCTACAGTAGGAACTCTATAAGTGGCTAAAAAACTTATTTCGCGTGGCATAAAAGTAAAATTAGCCTCTAACTGCCCCACTTCATTAAACGCAAAATCGAACATGGTAGTAGCTACTACTGCAGCACCCCATGCTCCAGCCGTATTAGTTTGAGTTAAATCAACTAATAATCTCCCATTAGGAAATTCTGCGCTTGGAGATTCCAGTGTAGGAGGCGGTTCGCCTGGCCAACCATATAAAGAATTTGGAGAAGCCCACCCATGAATTATTAAAAATTGAGATTGAAGAGAAGTTAGCTTCAAATATTCAGCTTCTTCATTCAATTCTTGAGGGTCAGTAACCGTTAATCTCATTTTGTAACGACGATTCATAAACTCTTTAGTACCAGTTTCTATTTGTAAATCAGAAATACCTACTCCACCGGAATCTCTAGGGGTACCAGTTCCAGGATGATATTCATAAGCTTCATTTCCAGCCTGCGGTTTGTTTGTTGCGAGTAAAATACCTGGAGTGTATTGTTCAGCCTCTCGGTGTGTTTCATCTTGTATATTTATATGTATAAATTTACTTCTTAATTGAGAAGTAATATGATCAGTTTGATCATCCCCAATTGTACGTATTACACTTCCTAGTACATCCATCCCCATACCCATATACCCCCTATTAACTGCCGAAACATCATTCAGACTTTGGTCGCCTTCTTCTCCTACAAATACTGCCGTTATAGCATTGGCACTCCAATCCGGATCATTAGTTAATAATTTTTGTATTTCCTGTTCACTATAAAGTCCATATAGTTGTACAAAAGGCACAAGACCAGCAATTTCTGCCGTGTCAATATCAGAATTTTTAAACTCCCATCCCGCAATCACATCAGGTCTGGCATCCGAAGATCCAAATGTACCTGCTGTATCTAAGCCTACCAGTTCTTTTGGTGGATTTAACTCAGTCATTATTTAGCACTTTGTTTACGATTAACTATATTAATAACATCAAGAGCTTCGTAAGGTATTTTTAATAGAGTTCCTGGCAATAAACTATAAGAAAAAGGATTAACCAAATCATTCATTAAACATATGACCCACCAATAGCGGGCATCTCCTAATAAATCTTCAGCCATAGCATCCATTCTATCAGTCTCTTTCCACATAACTATATTATGAGGAATAGATTCCAGTTCTTCTGATTGCAATGACGGAAAAGTTTCTAATCTGTAATAATCTTTAGAATTTTTTCTTACTTGTGAAAATTTTTCATAACGTGATTTAGCCATCTATTACCTCTACTATGTAAGTGGTTCAGGTAACCTTATTAAATAAACTTTTAAGGCCAGTAAAAATATCAATAGGCGCTTGATTTGGAATTCTTTCTTCATCAAATCTAGCTGCATTTGCATCTTCTATATGATCTAAGTAAGGAACTTCACCATAATTAGGCCCCTGCCCTCTTTGGCCATTAAGTAATGTATGAGTAGGTATATATCTATCGCCTGAAAACTCATCAATATTATCAGCCTCTAACTCAGTATCGCTCCAAGATATGCGTTTTTGATTTTTGACGCCAGCCCCTAATCCACCTGCTGGCCCACCATAGAAATTATAATCTCTATCAGGTACTTTTTCGTGTATAATTTGATACGACATAGTTACACTGACGCCTTGCGGAGTTCTCATACCCCTGGTAAGCTCCCATTTTCCACCAGGCCCTAAAAAATTCCAATCATAAGATAAGCTTCTTATAAAACCAGCTTTATACTGAAACAAATCTCCAATCCTCATAGCTATTATAGGACCACTAGCTAATCTGTTTTCATTGCTATAATCCGGATAACATTGTTGCGCCAACCATAAAACTCTTTCATAAACATTTTGCAACTGTCTCATGGAATCAGCAAAAATAACAAAAGAAAGATCAATAGTCCTATCCGTAAATGTATAAGTATGTACTTGTTCGCTTCTTCCAAAAAAATGTTTTGATTGCCATGTAGGAGTATAGGATTCTCCTAAACTTTGTATAGTTGCTTGCAACGTACATAGTTGCATTCGATTATTTTTCTTATTAACTGTAGAAAAAGTAAAAGGAAAATATTGCCCTTCAGAAATACCAACTACTTCGCGCGCATTAGATCTATAACTTCCTTCGCGATATTCAGCAGGAGGTCTTGCTGTCCTAGAATAATCAGATACCGCAGTCTCCATGGCGTTTGGATTACTTTGCGTATT
>NZER01000456.1 GCA_002690445.1 Candidatus Pacearchaeota archaeon | reverse complement strand
GTTTGGCAATCCCTAAGTGCTAAGGAAAAGATGCCGCTTCTGCTGCTGGCTGTGCTGCTGGATTTACGGGATAAAAAAAAACCGAACAGATGTTCGGTCGTCCAGAAGCCTGATTTAGGCTGAAAAAACAGTGTTTTTGGGGGTTGGGATGGCTTCTGGTGAAGCCATCCCGTAGGGTGTGGGGAGCCTACCCGTAGGGGTAGGTTTTGACGGGCTGACCGTCTTTGTCCCACGAAATCACGGTTAGCCGTGACTTCCTGAGCAGTGCTACCAACTGCTCGGTGGTGAGCGCGTTCCTCTTAGCTGTCATCTTGCACGTATCTCCTTATGCTGTAATAGTACCACATAGAGTACGTGATTGCCAATACATAGTGTAAGGGAAAGATGTATACGGGTCCGGCGGGTTTTTTCGGCACAAAAAAAACCTCCTGACGATTAAATCAGGAGGTCATCGCTTGATTTCCCTGTTGCGTTCTACGATTGTGGCTTAGCCAGATTCTTTTTTAATACTCTCTACGAATTGTTTAAACTTAACTTGCAAGTCAGGATAATATATTGATAGATGTCTTCTGGCTTTATACCTTTTCATTGCCTCAGGATTCTTTTTAGACTCTTTTATAATAATCTGACTTACTGATCCCTGCTTAGTTCCCAGACGTTTGCTAATCTCCATCTGAGTTAATCCTTCTTCGTAATACAGCGTAATGACCTTTTCAGGATCTAACTTCTTTTTTCCTTCTTTTTGGTAATTAGTGTGGTTAGGATCACCCCATCCGAATTTAATGCCTAAATGAGCTTGCTGGCACTTCCTGTCGCAATACTTTAACTCTGAGTGGATTCTCCTCTTATCGTACGACTTACGTTGGGATGCGTTTAATCCTGTGATTACGTTGTGTTTTCCGCAATAGGCACAGGTAAATTCGTACTTCTTAATTCTTAATTGGTGGGCATACTTTCCACATTTCTCACTGCAATACGCAAGATATGCAGTTTTACCGAGATGGTTACGACTGCTATGCCTCTTTTCTATTACGTTATCGCACGCAGGATTCTTACAATAGACTGGAGGCTTTTCTGGTCGTACTACTCCGTACTTCGCTCCAATCTGCCTAACGCGCTCTCGCGTTATTCCAAAATCATCTCCGATACCTTGTAGCGTATCGTTAGTAGTAGATAATCGATTTACGATTATTTTATCCCTCTCTTCGTAATACACAGTGCTCATTACTTACTTTTTGTCACCCTTTTATAATTTTCTAACTGAGCGAGAATATCCCTGAAGTGCCTGATATGCCCTTCCTTCTCTGAGAAGTTAGTAGTATTTTGTTCGGCTCTCCTTCGATCTATTTCGTCAAGTATCAGCTTTTTAAGCATTAAAACACTGATCGTATCGACAAATCCTATAGTAGCTTCGTACCTATAGCCTTTTAAGTCTTCTACAACCGCTGAATGCTTCTGCACGAACGCTTCGATTTCTCCCATCGTAGTTGGCTCTAGTTTCCCGTTCGGTATCTGTGACATGAATTTCTCCTTTATTCGTAGTCTGCCGACTCGCAATCAAAACATTTAGTTTTGTCCTCGGTTAGGTTTACACCTTCGCACTCAGGACATATTTGATTGGTTTCCTCGTAGTCTAATATATTTAATAATAAGTTTGTCAAGTTATATCCTTGTCCTCTTTGCTTGTCTTCCAAAGAAGTGTTCTTTCTTTGTTTTCCACTCCGAATTGCTAGGAATGTTTTTGATGATCTCGTTAGGTGTGCCTTTCCAGATAATGCGTTTTCCACATTCGTGACAGCTTGTTCGGCAGTCGCCCCATCCAAATTCGATGTTGACGTAGTCAGGCGTATGTGTGTGGGTGGTGTCCATTTCTTATCTCTGTATACCATACTACATTATCGAATACGAGTCTGTCAATGCTCTATTACACTAATCTTGGGTGATTTTGCCCGTGGCGGAGCTAAACCTGTAAGGGAAAGCTGGTACGGGGGTTTTTGGTGGTATATTTGTTGCATGTGCAAGGATTATCCACATAGGTATCAGGTACAGTCACATTCTGGTGGTTGGGCGTTAGGTCGTTGCAAGTGGTGTAGACGGACAGAACCTTTTCGTGATTCTTCGATAGGATATGTAAAAGGAAAACAGATTCTCCCTACGAGTGCAGAGAAGCGCAGATTCTTACGCTCGTTGGATATTCCTGTTAGCCGTAACCGATGGGATGACTCTGAGGTTCAGACTCTGATTGATTCAGTAAAGGAGATAGGAATGAATCAGACTGCCAAGCAGTACGAGATTCCCGTCTCTACTCTCCATCTCTGGACGAAAGGGCTTTCTCCTTTTTCCTACAATCCGACAAAATATACAAAGGAATTCAAAGCAAAAGTTATTTCTGAGTACGAGAAACGTAAAAACTTTAGAGGTGTAGCAAAGGATTTCGGAATACCGCGCTCTACATTACAGAGATGGGTTAAACAGAGTTAGCCTGCCGCATCCTCATCGGGAATAACTATTCTGTCTTTTCCGGTTAGTTTCTTATTTTGTTTCTGAGCGGCGTTAAGTCGGTTTAAATCGGTATTGGTTTCAGTTAATTCTCTTACTCGTGTAGATTCGTTCTTTATCACACGCGTGTCTTTTCTGATGATAATGGTTTCATCTTTAACGACAATCGTTTCTTCCAGTAGTCTCTCACTAACGTTAAATATTCTTACACTGATTTCGTAAATCAGTTTTGTGTACCACAGTAACCAGAGATTAATTCCTACTAGAATTGCGCTTGAAACAATAATCAGGATAACTACAGCAAGGGAATTCATACTGCAAGTGTAGCATGCCTAAACGTCTGATAGAGGCACTGGAGCTAGACCTGCTTTTCCTGTTGGTGTGGTCTTACTGATCTTGATTATCTCTTCTAGATCATACTTATCTGGTTCTCTTTTGGTCAGAACCGAATGTGATTCCTTCACATCCTTATGATCGGGATTCTTTACTTTCTCGTTCTGGTTTCTCTGCCAGTCCCAAGCCGCCCACTGATATGCAAATGGAGATAATCCTGCTAGCTTCGCTTCGTGCTTAACATAATTCTCCAAGTACCTATATATTCCAGCACCCAAAGCCATAGGGTTTCCTATTGGAATTCCATCCGGATCGGGAAGTACTTGTAATTCTGTCTTTTTCGTTCGCTCTGCAAGTGCTGAAGAGTCCCTGTCCTTAGCTCCACCTAGAAATATCTGCGCCATATGTGTATCAACGCAGACAATTTCTGATTTGCTGCCGTGGATTAGGGAGGAGGCGAAACTGTATTTCGCCCATCCCAGACCCCAAAACAAACCCATTGTTCGTGCTCTGTCGGAGTCTGTTGGACCGATTGGAAGCTCATCTCCTAAGAATTCTCCTATTGCTCTGATATTTGACAGCGCTCCTGCTCTTCCACCTCCATACAACAAAGCCCTTTCTCCATAAACAAATCCTTTAGATCCCATTCCGACAGAGGTGGTTGATCCAAATTCCGGATGTTTCCCATCAAAGATTGCGGCTACGGTGTTCAGATCCTCTATATCCCGTACAGCCATCCAAGCCGCATTTGCTTGGTTCAGGTTGCAATTTGCTGTTATGAATGCGTATTCTGTCTTTCTGAGTATAGAAACTGGTGAACTTGAAACAGCTTCTACTTTGCTTTCATAGTCGTCTTTGTTGCTGGATGCCCATTCCAATCTGCTTTCTTGTCGTTCTGCCCAGTCTGCTACGAACTTTTCCGCTCCGTCTGCTCCCAGATTAGCGTACATCCGCTTCTCCGGTGTGGCAGTCTGTATAGCTCGCTTCATAGCTTCGTCCGCCAGCTTCGGATTATCTGCATGGGATTGAAGGAAGTAGTCTCCACCTCTGGCTCCGGTATAGATAACTACACCGGGAGGTGACTCTGCTCCTTCCCATTCCTTCTTCTGCTCATCCTTCACACTGGATAGATATATCCTGTCTTCTTTCTTGTGTTCCGGGTGTGCTATCTGACGAACTGCACCGCCAGCGGCTTGAGAGATGTCGGGTTCTGTACGTAGGTCAGCCTCTTCCAGATAGGCTTTGATCAGCGCATCGAATCTGTTGGACTGGTGATTCTGTACAAGAGTGTCGAATAGGAGCTTATCGAATATGAGTTGGTCGAATTCCTTCGTTTCCATATCGGATATATTACCCTATAAACAAAGCGAGAGCGGGTTCCGGGCTGTTGGAACCCACTCTCAAAGGAGTTGTGTGCTTTGCCAGCCGGAGTGAGTGACAAAATTTACACGAGATGAATCATATCATCCATTTCTCTGTTTTTGTCAAGTTAATTCTACTCGAACAATACTTCTGGTACAGACTGTGCAAGGCTTGTACTCTTCGGCTGTATGCCTAATGCTTCGCACGTAGCGTTGAATACTGCCTTTCTAAGCGCTCTCTTCTTGTTCTTCCCCATATACTTATATAAGAACAAGAATGGTCCGTTGGTAGGCTCTATGTCCATTATGGCTAAACGTTTCGTTAACTTCTTTGTTGTGCTGACCTCTGCCATCACCTTGTACTCCTGACTAGGCATGTTCTCGTACTCTCTGATACAACATGCCGTATCAGGTGGGAAATATAACTTGATCTGTGTTCGTTCTACTGTATCAGTCACTGTACCTGCTCCTCTGGCTCAGTCTCTAGTGCCTCTTCTACAGCTTCGTCATCCTTAAGTATTGGAACCTCTTCCTCAGTATCATCTGGGAAGTGTCCTTCTAATGGATCGTTCTCCATCAAAGTGAAATCCCACATCCATCCAGAGTAGTTCCCATATGTTACTCGCCTGAACCGTTGGGGTATGCCTTCGCATTCCCTTGTTTCCATTCCGCGCACTTTTGCACCGATGGGAACGTTTGTCAATCGTTCTCCGGGCATACAGTAGGTTCCGAACCTCTGTAGCTTGAATAATCCATATCCTGAACCGAACCACACTGTATGCGTTCCCATCACGCTCTCGGCTGTGCTGATCGTTGTTCCTGTGTCTGCATATGTGGGACGCGCTATCATGAATACTGATGCGGCTAACACTAATGCTATTGTTCCTATGCTTGCTATACGTTTCATCTGTTAAACTCTCATTTGACACCCAAGTACACGGGATCACCTCTCTCGTATGCGGTTGGGCATAGCTGGGGTTATGCCAATTTCCTCAGCTATGTGGTGCTTGGGTGTCGTATATTTTTATTTCACTCTTCAGTGATGCTGCTTTTCTATACGCTGGTTCACTTGTCCGGTTTGATGCTCTATCGGTGCTATTGGTTCACTTCTCATCAGTGTTGCTTTCATATCACAGTGGTTCGTTCATAACCAGTTGTTGCTGTCGGAATACTTGACTCACTCGTATCATCCGGTGCGATCTGTCTCATGGTTCGTTCATGGAGTATGTGGCCTTTCTAGCTGGGTGACTCATTCAATAGGAAGGGTGCTCTTTGGGGTGTTGATTCATTCGAAAACTTTGGTGCTCTCTGCAGGTATGGTTCGCTCACGTTGCGTGTTGCTTTTGTATCGTCTGGCTCGATCTCTACATATGTTGCTTTTAGGCACCATTGTCTCGCTCTTTAGAGGTGTTGCTATAGGAGTTGTTGGCTCTCTTAGTTTCAGTGGTACTGTCATGGGTGTTGGATCGCTTGAGAGCGTTGTTGCTATCTTATAGAATGGCTCATTCGCTTCGACTTCACGGTGCTTTTGTACATGCTGACTCACTCATGGTCTGTGTTGCTGTCGTAATGGGATAGTTCGTTCGTGGTTACCTGATGCTCTCGACATATATGACTCACTAGACGATTTTGTTGCTATCGCTGAGGAGGGTTCACTTGTCTATCTTGGTGCTTTCTAAACCAGTGGTTCACTTACTCACTTTGATGCTCTTGGGTCTATGGGTTCGCTGACTGTCTATGTTGCTGTTGCAAAGGATGGCTCACTTGTTCACATGGGTGCTTTTATACTTGGCGGGTTCGCTGCTCGGTAGTGTTGCTATCGCTGGTTCAGGCTCACTTATTCATCGTGGCACTCTTCGGAGAGGGGGTTCACTATATGTCGTTGTTGCTATTATCTCGAAGGGTTCACTTGGGAGTGGTGCTGCTATCTCTGGAAATGGCTCGCTTGACTATCACTGTTGCTATCTATACTGATGACTCACTTCGCCACTTTGTTGCTTTTTTTGGCGCTGGTTCACTCCGTCGTAGTGTTGCTATTATCGAACCGGGTTCACTTGGCTGGCGTGGTGCGTTCTTAAATTAGGGTTCACTCGTCCAAGATGTTGCGTTTGGGACTCCATGGTTAATGTATACCCGTAGGGTATACATAGATGGGATGCTATTTAGTTATTAAGGTACTCACCATATCATTTTCTGATATAGCAATGTCAACAGGGGGGTGGGTGGTACATGTATCACATTAAGTATTTGAAAGGTGTCACACCAATGGATCACATTAGATGGTCACATTAAGTGGTCACTAGATGGGCACTAGGTGGTTGGATTGGACTCCCAACGCATGGCTTGCTCCTTGGACCAGCCAAGTGCAATGAGGTTGTGTCTACCTATCAGCTTGTCATGCGTGCCACATACGTGGTACATGCGGTTGTCATCGTTAGCAACACTGGGGATGTTACTGCGAATGCCCATGATGTAACGTGATATGCGATGGCACTTCACGCTATCGTTGTTGATTATCTCGCACTTTTGCCTTGCCACCGTTCCTTCCTTTCCTTCCTTTCTCCTCGACCAGCTATTCAAATTCTGATTCGGATCTCAGTAAGGGCATAGCCCCCCTTTTGGCTCATACCCCCTTATTAGTAGTAACTATATATGAGAATACCTGCTCTATTTGCCGTAAAGTTGGATTTTACGCTCTTCTTTTTTGTTGAAATTGTCCTTTTTGGCTCACTTTGTCCTTCTGGTACTTTCGGAAATTGTGGTTCATTTAAGCTTTTTCCAACCTTTTGGGCGTCCTGTCGGACGATTTTGCGGTTCTTTTTGCAGATTAGATGTCCTACCGTACTTTTCATCCTCTGCTGGTGATGCCTGTCCGACCATTTTGTCCCAGCAACTCATACATAATCCGTCTGCTAACGTGGTTTTCTTCTTTGTTGTGCAACCACCCCTCCCCTGTGAAGCGCGCCGTGTACACCGCCCGAAGGACTCTTCCGGTAACGACGGTACTTCTCGTTTGCTATTGGAGCTGTCGTGAGAAGTCAGGTTCTTTCTCGTTAGTCTTAGTGGCATAACTCACTCTTCTTCAAAGGTGCTCTTCCGGTATAATGGTTCACTTACCACTGATGATACTTTTGGTGGCGAATGGTTCGTTCGTGCGCTATGGTGCTCTTATTCTAAGCTGGCTCACTTACCCTCTCTGGTGCTCTTTGTTCTAATAGTTCGCTTTGGCATTCTGTTGCTTTTTATGACCCTGACTCACTCTTTATGACTGTTGCTGTCTCATGTGCTGGTTCATTCGATTGTAATGTTGCAGTCGAGGCCCGTGACTCACTTCGATGAATTGTTGCTGTCAATCCTAAGGGTTCACTTAATCTACCTGTTGCTATCTGGTATGCTGGTTCATTTTTGCCTTCTGGTGCTTTCCGTTGAAAGGATTCACTTGGCAACTATGGTGCTATTGATCTTTTTGGTTTATATATACTTTTCTCTATGCATCCATTCAATGCGCTCTCTACGAGCCTCTTTTATTAAGCGGTCCCTCTCCCTCTCTTCCGGACCCGCCTTTTTGTTATAGCAGTCCATACACATGATAACCCCCCGGAGGTTGGTTACCTTGGTGACAGAGTTACCGCAGTATTTACACAACATAATCTAATTTATCTATATATAGATTATTCATCAATTGTCTCTGACTATAGATAGTACCTTTTCCAGATACTGCCCTTCCTCGCTTTTGGAAATGGTTTCTCTGTATGTAAGTCTTGAAACCATTCTGTCCCAACAACGCATACACAGCCCATCAGCAAGCATGACCTGTCGGTAGTTGGTACATTTTTGGGTTCTGTCTCGACGCTTTGGTTCGTATCGTTTGCATCTACCAAATGATTCATCCGGTAGTTTTATAGTATCGGGAATTTTAGAAAATCTGGACATTACTGTTCCACCCTGTAAGTTTTCCTTTTAAGAGGTTTTCCTTCCGGGCCTTTTATATAGGCATCTATCCATTTCAGCTTATGAATGCCTAATGACGGATACCATTGATTACGGAAGTGTCCTGAGTTCCACCACCTGAATGTGTGGTAGAGAGGCTCACCGTCCTCATCGCGCTCAACCCTCCTTTGTGGATGACGGAGTATGATCACGTTGGACTCAAACTTCGGTGCGCTCCACGTACCCTTGTCTTCACCTGTTTCTCTCTCCAGTTGTTTCCTAGTGGAACGTGGAAGTCCGCGCCTCTCTAGATGTACCAGAGGAGTATTCAGGAAATTCAGCAAGGACAGTACTAATTCAATATACTCCGGTTCGGCAAAGTCTGTTGGGAAATGATCACCCTGTTTGATGACATCCCGAAATATTCTGGAATCCTGAGTTACGTTTCTATCGTAGTATTCTTCCCTTAGACCAAAATCATGGAATATCTCCATCACGGAATTTTTGTCTTTATCAAATGCTTCACGTATGTAGATCCAGTTACGATCTCCTACATGTCTATGTGTCTGTGGGTCTGTCAGAAAGGGCAAAGGATCTTGGAGTAGTTGGTCATAAATATTATTCTCTTCTGATATAGGAGGTTTCTCCAGTTCTCCTGACTTCCATTCAAGATTCATCTGGTATGCGCTCTGGAATGAGAAGAACATGCCGTTAGGATGCTGCAATGGAAGCACTGTGATGTTATGGGGAGGAAGAGGCATCTCATTGGCAAAG
>NZER01000455.1 GCA_002690445.1 Candidatus Pacearchaeota archaeon | reverse complement strand
TGGTGACGTTGATGGATGAAGAGTTATTGGCTGCGAGTAACGAGGGTATAACTAGTGGAATATTTCTGTTATATGGGAATGTGAAACTATGAAGATCGACAAGCTGCAGATGAGGATTAAAGCTATTTTCGACCATGAGCCTTCGATGGAGGAAACTAAGGTCTACGAAGTTGCAAACTAAGCCGAAACTAGATTACTCAGGCATATTCGAGAACCTGTGCGCCCACCTAAGAAACGAACCGTTAGGTTCAGAGATTTATGGGGAGATACCTGCGTTGGTGTCGCATTGGATGGGCAATCCGGCAACTTCACCGCCATACTGTGGTAGCAAATTGAATAGTCTGCTAGATTCAAAGCTCAAGTCGATACTGGAAGATTCCTCTCCTGAAATCACCACCAGTCAAAATCACTGGGAAATGCTGGCTGCAATAACCAAGAGAGATGTTCCCTTCCCTAGGCCTAGTCGCAAGCAGTTTGCATTTATTGATCTCTTCGCAGGCATTGGAGGGTTTCGACAGGCTCTACAACAACAGAATGGGGTTTGCGTATTATCGTCAGAGTTGGATGAAGCAGCGAAGTTTACATACTTCAATAACTATGGCGAAATGCCATATGGCGATATCAGGCAGTTCACTGGGGGCCAGATCCCTGATGAGTACATTGAAAGGACCGTCCCTGACCACGACATACTGGCAGCGGGATTCCCATGTCAGCCATTCAGTAGAGCCGGCGTTTCAGCAAGGAACGCTCTCGGTCAAGCAACTGGATTTGCATCTTCCGTGGAGGGGACACTCTTCTTTGACATAATTAGAATAGCCAAGGTCAAGAGACCCAAAGTACTATTTCTCGAAAACGTCAGAAATCTGAGAAGCCACGATCGCGGCCGAACCTTTGAACGCATTAAGAATGTAATCACAGATGACCTAGGGTATTCATTTAACAGTGAGATCATAGACTCTTCTTCTCTCGTGCCCCAGCGTAGGCAGAGGTGCTATATGGTCTGCATTCGAGAATCCAGGAGTGAATTCAAATTCCCTGTCATTGCTGGCTCGCCACTACCCTTATGGTCAATCCTCGAGGATTCCCCTGACGCCAAATACACCATTTCTGATCGGCTGTGGGCCGGTCACCTGAGTAGGACTAAGGCAAATATTGAAAGGGGGACGGGCTTCACGGCTGAGGTTGCGGATCTCAATAAACCTTCGAACACTCTAGTTGCCCGTTATGGCAAAGACGGAAAAGAGTGCTTGATTCCCCAGAGAGGTCGAAACCCCAGGATGCTGACTCCCAGGGAATGCGCAAGGCTTCAAGGCTTTCCGGAGAGCTTTGTACTTCCCGAAACCAGGGCCTCCGCTTACAGACAGTTCGGGAATTCCGTGGCTATACCAGTTGTTGAACTAATATCAGAAGCGCTCGCTAGTATTGTGAACGAGTAAACTCTTAACGCTTAAGCGAATGTAGAGGAGAGATTAACAACGTGGGCACCATAAAACAAGCAAGTGCACCAGATTGTGTAGTACCTTGGTGTGAAAGGAGAGTGTACGATGGAGACGCAATGAGGTTGTGTAAACAACACAGTGACCAATGGCGCTTTAACCTATGGCAGACTATGAAGGTTAGGCAGGCGCAACAGATGATGGAAGAGGAAGCCACGGCTTCCCCATTAGGCGATATTGCGCTACCAGGGAGGGATTTTTAACATGATTCTACAAGTTAGTATGATGATGTATCGCAGCCAAGATGACCGTATGCCAGCGCAGGTGTCATTTGCGCTAGACGACCAGAACCCAATGCAAGGGGTACTGCTACGGGCAATGCAAGATGTGTTGTCGGGTATGAGTTGGGCTAAGGCAGATGCCTTGGCACAAGCACCTCAAGGCCCTCTAGGGTTCCAACCCAAGCCAGCGGTGTCACCTATCGATGGATAGAGAGGCAACACGTCCAGGTATAGGGTTCCACCCTGCCGAGAAGGACGTAGGTGAGGGATAATGGAGGAGGATATAGAACGCTTAGTATCTATGGTAGTTTCGCTAGGGACACTGTTAGCTATATTAGGGGGTCGTGGATAGGCATGAGAAAAATGAGTGAATCACAAAACCGAGAACGGCACTGCGAGGTGTGTGGCAGGTTCGTAGATTTTCCTGGCAACTATGGGGATGCAACACTTTGCCAGGAAAACAACTTTGCACGGGATGCAGCACACAAGAAGGTTAAGAATAGGGCTGATATGTATGGTGGAGACGCACTTACAGCTAGGTGTATCGAGTGTGGCTGTGCTCTTGCCCATGAGGAGCGTCCGTGGGAGTATGGCACCCACCTTGCAGAGCACGGACACACCTACTGGGACTCTAACGGGTTCGCTGGATGATAGATAGGGAAGCAATGCAGGCATGTGAAGCCTGCCCGCTCTCAGCTAAACGCACACAGGTAGTAGTCCCTGATGGGCCAGATAACGCCCGTATTGTTATTGTAGGAGAGGCCCCTGGTGCTAACGAGGACAAGGAGGGCAGGCCGTTCATTGGGGCAGCAGGGAAGAAACTGGACTGGTTACTAGAGGCAGCGGGGGTGGGTAGGGCGGATGTTCTAATCACTAACACGGTGATGTGTAGGCCACCTGGTAACCGTGACCCTACGGCGGGGGAGAAAAAGGCTTGCCGTAAGTGGTTGGATGCTGTGTTGGAGGAGGCCCAACCTGATGCGGTGTTGCCCTTGGGCGACCATGCAGTGAAGTCGATTGCAGGGAAGGGTGTTAAGTTAAAAACACACCACGGAAGGAAGGTAGAGGGGAGTAGTCCTACTGTAGTGCCGATGTACCACCCTGCTGCAACAATGTACAACGCCAACCTAACCCCTGTGTTGATAAGCGACTTCAAGCGACTGACTACGGAGATAGGTAGGCCCATCGTTGAGAAGCAGGAGCATCTGGAGGTATCAGGGGAAGAGATGCAGCGTGTTTTGCAGGGGGTACAAGAGTTTGCATTTGACCTTGAGACCTCTTGGGTGAAGGATAGGGTAGGTGATGTGGGGGTTGTGGGATGGTCAGTGGCGGTGCCAGGTGAGGAGAGGGGGTATTTCACCCGTGACTCGGTGGAGTGGATTGCTTCCTGGCTGGAAGGTGATGCGTTGGTGGTGGCGCACAACGCCCAATTTGAGTACCAGGTGTTGAAGGCCCACGGGATTACACTGCTCAACATGTGGGATACGAAGTTAGCGGCGTATGTGTTGGGGTATCCCGATACCTCATTGAAGGGATTGACGTTGCAGATTTTCGGTTACAAGATGCGCACACTGGACGAGTTGAGTGATGGGTTTAAGGTAGAGGTGGGGGATATCGACCCTGATGAGGTGGCTCAGTACGGTGCTGACGACTCGTTTTACACAATACGGTTGAAGGAGTACCTGGGGCAGGAGTTGTATGAAACAGGACTAGTCGGTTTATATGAGACCGTTGAACTTCCTCTCATCCCTCACATAGGCGACATGATGGCGGAGGGGGTACAGGTTGACGTGGAGGCAATTGCCACAGCGGACAATGTGTTGACAGGGGAGTTGGAGGAAAGGGGTCGGAAGCTGCGGCAAGTGATGGGTGATATCAATCTCAACAGTGGCGACCAGAAGGCGGATGTGCTGTATGGAGAGATGAGGCTACCTGTAGTCAAAATGACAGAGAGTGGGAAGAGAGGGTCGGTGGACAACGATGTGCTGGAGCTACTAGCTCAACAGTACCCCATAGCACAAGACCTACTAGAGTATTCCCACGTAGCCAAGTTGAAGCCCACGTATGTGGATGGGTTAAGAAAGCGGGTGCACTCCAATGGAAGACTTTATGCTCACTACAATCAGTCTGGAGGGTTTGAGGATAGAGGTGGAAGTGGACAAGAGGCTCCAAGAACGGGGCGACTCTCAAGCAGCGGCCCTAATCTTACGAATATACCCAAGCATGACCCACCGCAAGGCCCTTACATATCACAACTTATTAGAAGGAGTTTCACTGTTCGCTCAGGGTATACACTGGTGGTGGGGGACATTGCGCAAGAGGAGTTTAGAATAGCAGCGTATCTGAGTCAAGACCCTGCCATGTTGGAGATTATATACCAAGGTAAGGACTGGCACGGGGAGACTGCGGCGGAGGCATTTGGTAGACGTAGTTACACAGAAGAGGAGAGGTTCTATGGCAAAACGTCGAATTTCAGTAAACTGTATGGAGCAGGCGCAAGCAAGATTGCGGCGGTTTTGCACTTGCCTAGAGCAATGGGTCAGCAACTGTCTGACGGGTTTGACAGGAGATATGGCAGGTTCCTAGAGTGGCGGCGGGAGCAAACTGCACTACTAGAGGAAAGGGGGTATATAGAGACATTCTACGGCAGGCGTCGCTACCTACCTGGGGTGTGGAGTAAGGTGCCGCATGTTAAGGCTGAGGCATTGAGGCAAGGGGTCAGTGCTATAATACAGGGTACTGGAGCGGACATAGCAAAGTTGGCAATGGCGAGGGTTGGTGAAAACTTGAAGGGGTCGGGGTCGCATATGGCACTCTTCGTCCACGACGAAGTGGGCGTTGAGGCACTTGACAAACAGGTGCCAGATGTGGTACAATACCTACGTCAGATGTCGGAGGGATTACTAGGAACAATGCCTCTCCCTGTGGAGGTTCAGGTAGGGAAGAATTGGGCGAAGGCGAATGGCGAGAATCCGAGGGGCCTCGTGGAGGCCGATTAAGTTAGCATCCTGCCCCCGTTGTACGGAGGCTGCGGGGGGTGCAAGTGGAGATTTACAATGGCACCCGCTTGAAAATGAGTGGTTGTGTTATCAATGTAGCAGGAGGTGGTCTAAGTGTATGCTCCTTACGTGGCAGGTATTTGCCAACAGCTTTTACCTGTCTACAAGCAGCGACTAGGGTTAGAAGAGTGGGCTGTAAAGGTGGTTGTCGAGGTGCTGGATAACCCTATAGCCATAGCTGAGACTTCAGTAGATGGAGGCAGTAGGAGTGCGGTAGTTAAGTTAAGTTCAACTCAGCCGTGGGCAACTGGGTTGGCGCCACCTGGAGAGTTTTCTATCCCTGTAACCCTTGCACATGAGTTGTTGCATGTGGTGGCGTGGGATAACGGGGCACAGCAGGTGTTTGACGTGTTGGCTGAGATGCAGGCTTTTGGAGATAGGGGACTCACGGGAGTGTACCAGATAATGGAGTTGTATATTGACATACTAGCACACCACCTGATTAAGTCAGGTGTGTTGCCAACGGAGGTGACGGGTGAAGAGTGAGGTTTTCACATGCGGGGAGGGTGTAAAATCATGGAAATAGTTTTAGTAATGAACGACTTCCAAATCCCCTTCCACGATGAGGGGGCAATAGCGTGCGTGGAAGAGGTGATGGTGGATTTGCAGCCTGATGTGTTGGTGTACTTGGGGGATATATTCGATTTCCCAGGGTTGTCTACGAAATTCAGGCGCAGTCCTGACCAGAGGTACAACTTGAAGAGGGAACTGGTTACAGGGGCTGAGATATTCCTACGTCATCAGCGACTGGTTCCGCACGCAAGGCGTATCTACGTGGAGGGGAACCATGAGGCAAGGTTGCGTAACTATGTTATCGACCTGGCCGATGAGTTGGCGGCGTTTACGGATACCAACGGAGCACTCAGCTTGCCAAAGTTGTTGCGGCTGGACGAAGCAGGGATTGAGTATGTGGGGCCGTATGGTGCAGCATGGGAACACGAGTCGTTTGTATTCAAGCATGGGGACAGGGCAACTAAGAACACATCATCAGCGGAGTTGGTAGCGGAGGGGACATCGGGGATAAGCGGGCACACACACAGAGGCGGCTCTACGTTTAATACAACGCGTAGTGGGGCACATGTGTGGTATGAGAATTTCTGTTTATGTCATGCGCGAGGGTGGAAGCAGCCGCCAAGTCATGTGAACAGTGGGATACCAAATTGGCAGCAGGGGTTTAGCGTGGTGTATTTTGATGGAGGGATGTTTAACGTGTACCCTGTAGTGATTACGGGAGGGAAGTGTATATTTGGAGGGAAGAAATATGGCAGCTAGTGTGCTAACTGACAATGCTATAACAATACTCAAACATCGCTACCTACAGCCAGGGGAGACACCAGAAGAAATGTGGTGGAGGGTGGCCAGCCATGTGGCGACAGGTGAGAAGGGCAAAGAGCACCAGGTGTATTGGGCGCAACAGTTTAATCGGGCAATGTGTGACCTTGAATTCCTGCCCAACTCCCCAACCTTGATGAACGCAGGTACAGGTAAGGGAAGTCTAAGCGCCTGCTTTGTCCTGATACCCGACGACGACATGGAGTCGATTATGCAGGTGCAACACGATATGGTGATGATACATAAGTGGGGGGGAGGGACAGGGTTCGGCTTCAGTCGGCTACGCCCCAAAGGTGCCCCCATCTTCACCACGCAAGGTAAGGCGATGGGGCCTGTAGCTGTTTTGGAAGGGTACAGTACGTGGGGGCAGATTGTCACCCAGGGGGGTAAGCGTAATGGGGCTAACATGGGGATGTTACACGTAGACCACCCCGACATACGCAAGTTTATACACATGAAGGATGATGGGGTGACGGCGCAGAATTTCAACATCAGCGCACTTGCTTCCGACGACTTTATGGAGGTAGCAGCAGCCAGGGAAGGCTCCTCTCGTGACCTTCTTCAAGAGATAGTCAGGGGGGCATGGTCGACAGGTGACCCAGGTCTTGGGTTTATTGACCAGGTTAATCGCACCCGTCCCCCAGGGTTGGAGGAGATAGAGGCGAGTAACCCATGCGGGGAGGAGTATCTGGAGAATTATGGCAACTGTTGTCTTGGTAGTATTGATATATCTAAGTTTGTGGCTGGCGGGGTTATCGACTGGCCTCGTCTTAGCTGGGCTATAAAGGTAGCGGTGAGGTTTCTTAATGATGTGATAGAGGTGAACCAGTTTCCAGTATCTCGCCTCCGAGAAACCAACCTGCGTTCTAGGAGGATTGGGCTAGGGGTGATGGGGTGGCATGATGCGCTGTTGAAAATGCGCATACCGTACAGCAGCGAGGATGCTGTTCATGCAGCGGGGGCGTTTATGGAAGAGTTTACTGCAGTAGCGTGGCGCGCGGCTGGCGACCTGGCGGAAGCACGAGGGAAGCCGTTGAACGCATCTGTTACAACGATTGCCCCCACGGGTACTATCAGTGCGATTGCAGGGTGCTCCAGTGGAATAGAACCCCTGTTCGCATGGAGGATGGTTAAGAACGTCCTTGACGGTCAACGGTTGGTGGAGGAGCACCCGTTGTACGCTGAGTTGCAAGAGGATTTCAGACGGGTGCCTAGTTTAGGGCGGACTGCGAGGGAGATTTCCTGGGAGCAGCATGTGCTGATGCAGGCGGCTTTCCAGGCGCACACTACCAACTCGGTTAGTAAAACAATCAACATGCCTAACTCAGCGACGGTGCAAGATGTGTGGGATGCGTACCTACTAGCATGGGCGTCGGGGTGTAAGGGGATTACAATTTACAGAGATGGGAGTAGGAAGATGCAGGTGCTGGAAGATGTTCGATAGGCCAAGGCTAATGAAGGGGTACACCCGTAAGGTTCATACAGGCGAGGGTAATGTGTATATCAACATCACCCATGACACGGAGGGAGCACCTCGTGAGGTGTTTGCTACTAGGGGGAAGGGAGGTACTTGTGACGCCGCTCACATAGACGCCATAACCCGCCTAGTATCACTGGCACTGCAAAACGACGCACCTCCAGAGGCTATAGTGGAGCAGTTGACGGGGATTGTGTGTCACCCTGCATACGACACCCGTAAGGTGGGGAGTTTGGCGGATGCCATAGCTCTTGCGCTAGGGGAGGATGTGGAAAGGATGCACTCTGCGCGGGATGTGGAGGAGCCTCTAGAAGAGGAAGAGTTTGTGTTAAGGGAAAACGTGACGAAGACGGCAGCCGCTCGCATTATTCGAGAGCCTGTTGTAGATGAAGACCCGATTGATGCCGAAGGGGGTGACGGAAACCTATGCCCTGACTGTGGGCAGATGGCGTTTATCCCTAGTGGAGGGTGTGACTACTGTTTTAATTGTGGGTATAGTCAGTGCTAGACAGAAAATTATGGTTCAAACGGATGCCGAGACTTTGGCGACAGTGCCCACGATGTAATGCTAAACTACCTGGTAGTTATTTTGAGTCGCTGGAGCGAGGTGCTAACTATCGAGAAGGGAGTCCAGTAATGCGTGAGTGTGTTGTATGTAAGCATCAAGCAGAAACCCCTCGATTTTACGAAGTGTCGCCACCACCGTTCCGCATAGAACCCTGCCCACCAGGAACGCTAGGGTTCTATATCGTTATAGCCACTTCGTCAGCCGCACCTTAGACTGTCGGAGGTTTATGTGGATAAGTTTCAAAAGGATTTAGCTGAGTTTTTCGAGGTGTGTAAGGGCCTACAGGAGCGCAAGCGTCACGACTACACGGGCGATAACGACCCCCTGTACAACTATCATATCTCAGCCGCCCTAATGGGAGTTTCAACACCGTTGGGGATGTTGGGTAGGTTGCAGGAGAAGGTGGTGAGGGTAGGATTGGCCCTACGTGGAGGGGCACTGGAGGTAGCGGACGAGAGTGTGAAGGATTCTCTGCGGGATATAGCTATACTAGCGAGCCTGATTGCCGTATCAACGAAGGAAGATGTTGACAACAACACTAGTAGTTAATCTATCTAGAGTAACTCCACCAGTTTCATATACCTATCAACTCTATGGCTGAACCCCTGTATCTCAAACCGAGTCTCTAGGTCATGTTCGGCGACGGTTTTGGGTTCAGCTATGACATAGACCTGGGAGCGCCCATCAAATGACAGTGTAACCATAGTCTTGCTGCCCTGTATCGTATTCAACTCGTCGTTGATGTCTTTAGGCTGCTCACCACCCCCTCGGCGGAGGGCGGTTTCTTCCATGTCGATGACGAATTCGTATGTCTCCCTACGGTCAGGGATTACAAGGTACTCCAACTCCAGCGAGCGAACATATGAGCGGTCGGTATTAACTGAAGCATCCCGCTTCAGGTCAAGTTGGAGGGTTACTGACTTACCCGATACACCTGTGGGATTGGAGGAACCATCTACAAATGTCAAATCCTTATCACCTGAGAGAAAGTCACCCAGGTCGGTGTCTACTGTGTTGTCGTCTAGGCCGTAGTCTACGTTAATATACTGGTCAGAGTTGGTTGCAGAGAGGTCTTCGGCATCCACAAGTAGCTGGAGGAACAGTTTGTCGGTGTTTGGGAAGCCTCCTGTGAATTCGGGGTAGATGATGACTGAAGACGCTTCACACGGTATAGCCTTGTGACGGGGATTGGTGAGCGGGTCATCTACATGGAAGAAGTCTGGAGTGGTTTGGTCGATAATGAAGTGTAGGCGAGGTTGACTGTCACTTTCTGCACTGATAATAAGGTAGTCTATTTCTTCATTAGTGGTGTCATGCTCAACCATCATATGCCATTCGTGGTCTAGGTCTATTGCGAATATATGTGCTGTATTGCCGCTTTCGTTACCTCCATATGCAACAAGTAGCCACTCCTCTGTAGGCAGGGAGGCGGTTACATACCCCTCCCACCCAGACGGCAGGCGGTCAGGGGATAGCGAGAACGCAGTCATCGACCCTCCTGTCCACACCCTACCTTCAATGCCGCCATTGCCGAGAGGGATAATGAGTTGGCCGTTCCAAACTGTCATACCAAGACCATTATTTATCTCAGCTTGGGCGGTTAGGTCAACTACCAAGGTTTCACTGTCAGCAGTGCCTATATTTATTGCAAATACACCTATATCAGTACCGACTAATACACGCAGGACACCCGATAAGTCGTAATAAATAGACATTGAGTTGAAGGCGGCACATGAGATAGTCGCTAATGCTGTAACTGTTACGGTAGCCCATGAGTCAGTATTTTTATAAACCTTTAGCACCTTTGCAGAGTCATCAAAAACACCAACTATGGATGTGGTTGCGTCCCATGTGAGTATACGAACTACGTCACTGGTGGTAAGGCTGGCTATTACGTTACTAGCGAGGAGTGCCCATCCTGATGTCCAGGCCGTAGACGACCATACATCCATTGCCCCACTTCCTGTACCACCAATCACATAAGCGTATATGGTATCTCCAAGTACGTTTGACCCCCATACTATACTGTTATTGGTCGTGGTTACTTCAGTCAAGTCCCATGTATCTGTGGCCCCGTTCCAGATGTTTACTTTAAGGTCATTAGCACCATCAAGTGAAAAGAATCCTATATCTCCAGCGAAGGTTTGAATGGGGGTGAGAGGTTGAAGAGATGTATTGCCTGTTGAGTCTTGTACTAGAGGTAGGTTGGTTATCTCACCGAACCGAGTCTCAGCAAGGGAATTTTGGACATTGATAGCCTTTAACACTTCCGTAGTGTAAAAACTACCTATCCCCTTGATGGTGTCTACCAGCCAACTGGACTTCCCACGCCTGTCACTTAGCTGTTGGAGTGCAGTCTGGCGTTCGTTGTCGGGAAACTCCTCCACCAGGCTCTCCATTAGGGGGCCTTTTAGAACATATGTCTTCCCGTTGATTTCGACGCTTTCAATTCCGACTACCATTGCGCTCTCTTAGAAACAACCATCACCATAACAACAAAGACTAGCAACACCGCCGCATACCCCCATAGTGAGAGAGGAGTAAACCTACCCACGAGGAAGTTAATGGCGTCTTCCAGCATAAACAAGCCGCCAAACAGCAAGGGGCGGCGCATCTGGAATACCTCACTTACGTGGTTTCCGTTTCTTACCCTTGGGGTAGCCTACACCTTTAGGCATACTACCTCCTCAACCTACTTGGCAACACCACCCAAGCTAGGAACAACCCACCAAATGCAGCCGCCCCCAGCACCACATCCACTATCGCTCGACCCACTTTAGATTCTTACTCAGCGGCAACCTCCGTGCCCTTGCATACTCCTCATCTCGCCGCCGCTTGGCAAAGCCCAACTGCTGCTCGGTTGTACCCTTCCGCCCTGCCAGTAACTCATACTGCACATACGCCTTCACATACTCAGGTACTTCAATAGTGCTGGTATCGGCGGTAGGTACGGTTAGAGAACTCAGCCCCTCTATGTGTAGATGCCTATCGGAGTACCCTGGGAACTTCCTCCTGTCAATAATCAAGCGGGCGTTTGTGCGGTCTATGCTGTAGAGGTGGGGGGGAATTTCAATGTACCTGTAGCGCCCCTCCGTACCACTCTCAACGAAGATGCGGGAGATAGCTTCCAGTGTAGTTGATGGTAGTTTGTATTCCCACATATCGGTGGCAGTGATAAGTCGGGCATGGTCGAAGTATGCTGTTACCGCACTTCCCGCCGTTACCCGACATATCAGGTCTAGCTTGGATGGGTCGTCTACTTGAGTAGCTGAGGACTCCAATAGTTCCCACTTCGAGTCGCCGCCATGTTGACTGCTCTTAGCTTCCGTGCCCTCGTCGTACAGCACCTCAACCCGCGATGCCGTAGCCGTCCACACCCACGCCTTAGCTATGAGGGACTGAGTGTCGAAGCGGTAATGAGGTTCAATGCTGTACGTAGCCGTACCCAAGTTAGTTCCATCGGTGACAACTTTCAGCGACGAGGAACCCTCCCTTACCTTAGCCGCAGTAGTCTCCTCTGTCCAAGTGGAGTTGCCATCCAGTGTCCAATTGTCAGGCACATTAGCAGTAGTGTACGTCTCCATATCCCCCTCACCATTCAACAAGTCATTCAGTATCAACCTGCGGTTGACAGTGGAGACAAGCCGCCACCTACTAATAGAGGCAACGGCTTCCTTTATCAACTCCTCCAGGAGTTCCTTGGTTACAATAGCTGCGTTGTATATGTGGTATTGAGTAGTAGAGTCGGGGTTAGACGCAAAGGCCACATGTACATCTGTCTTACCCGATGAGGCTGTAAAGTCGCTCACATACTGTGCTTCCCCTGCCCCTGTGCCCCCTACTAGGTCAGCCTGCATCCCATTCAGTGCATCATCTTTGGTAAACCGCTTCAACTCGTTGTGGGTGAATGTCCCAGAGCCACCTGAATCGGCAGTACCTGCATGAATAAGGGCACCTAGTGTACGGGCTATGTCCCTCTTTACCTCCCTCATGGTGAGTGTGTAGATTGCCATACGTTAGTCCAGTACTACAACACGTTTCCGTGTTACTCTCTTAGACACAATATCCTTCATATACGCCCAATCACCCAACACCCAACACTCCGTTTCGTCTATTGCACGCTCCATCATGCGTAGGGATTCTTGGATATCCCTGTCCACATCCACGATGGACTCCTGTACCTCCGCTCGCTTTTTCATGGCCGTGGAGTAGCGTTCTACCAACTCCTTCCGTGGGTCTTTAGCCACCACAACTCCTAAGGAGGCCAGAAATCTCTGGATAGCCAAATACACCTGCCAGTACACTTAACATCACTAGCAACCCTGCAACCTTTTTCTTAGACACCTAATACCCCCCTTAATATTCCTCCAACTAAGCCTCCAACTGCTAACAGTGCAGATGCTGCCAACTTACCATTCAACCTCACAACTCGTGATTCCATCTTGCTGTCTAGGTGACCAAATCCAAACAGCAGCACCGCCTTTATGTCGGCGTTCTCCCACCCTTCCCGTTCTATTGTACGGGTGGCCTCTAGGACTGCAGCTTTGAATTGACCGTTAGCCATTACCGTAGGTGTGACACAATATCAACTGTAGTTGGTTTATCAGCGTTCATATGGGTAAGGAGAGCCTCTACCTCCCGTTTAATATTAGCCCTCCATTGGACTAGAGTCTGAGTCACCTCACCACCCCTACCACCAGGAAAGGACGAGCGGAAATGATGCACCACTCGTGTCTCCTCCTTATCCTCGCCAGTTTCATCTTGAGTAGTTTGGACAAGCGTAATAGTAGCCTCATCGCCCTGAGTTATTGCGTCTTTTATTGACCATGTCATATTCTCTCTCCTTATGCGTGGAAGGTGTTCTCCACTGCGAATGTGTAGTCACCCGTGCTGCCACCCGCAGCAAATACCCACTTTATCCTCATCGAGTCACCCAGAATGAGTCGTCGTACCGTTGCAGCCGTGAGTGCTGCGTCTTGGTCAGCAAAGTAATTGTCTACTGTGACCGCCGCTGACTCTGACTGTGTGCCCAACACCTCGCCCTCTGATGTCCACACCACATTCTCCGCTGTGGTAGACCCTGTCACCTGGGTAAAGTGGGCAATGTCTTGCCAGTCTCCACTTGGTGCCTGACTTTGGATATACACATCTAAGGTTGGTGAACCTCCAGAGGGCACAGCCGTTACATCCAGCCTTGCCCAGAAGGACTTTACCCAACCAAAATCGTCTAGGGCCGTTGAGGTTCCACTAGCCTCTCCTGCCGCAGCCGAAGACCGTAGTGGTTCATCTCCACCAATGGCGGCGACCTTCAATACACCCAGGCCCATAGTGATATCACGAGTTGTCCGTAGCCTGTCCATTCCCCCATCAGGGGCTAAGCCCAGGAGTGAAGAATGGGTGGTCAGGCGGTAGTCGCCAGTCGTTGCAGAGTCAGCGTTGGCTCTTAGAACACGGGCAGAATTATTAAAGCTGCTGCCACCCCTGTCTAGTATCACTGTGGCTAGTTCGCCATATGTGCTGAAACGGGCATCAACAATATCTCCATCATCCGCAGCATCAGGGATAGTGGAATCCGCCTTACCGCCAATCTTAACAGGATTACCTGCATCGGCAGCATCGTGAGCAACAGGGCCTTGTATTTCGAGTCCTAAGTCTATCGCCTCCTTTACCAACACTTCCAACTCACCGCCACCATTAGGTACAACACGATAAACGGCGGTCAGGGTACCAGTTGTACCTGCACCACAGTTGATTCGTACTTGGGTGAGTGGGCCAGGCAATAGATACCTAGCTGTAGATAATGAGGTTAGCTGAGAAACTGACTCAGCAGGAGTGAGCGTACCTAACGTTAGGTAGCGTATGTTGAAGTAGTTCGGCCCGTCAATCGTAGTCTGAAAGTCTACCGTGCCGTCCCACGAGGAGTCAATGTTAAGGTCAACTATGACGGAGTGCCCGTCGGCGTTGAAGTCGATGTTGGTAGCGGTTGTAGTAACCGCTGTTGTTAACCTGTCTCCGAGGCCCAAAGTCTCATTCCTTCCTCCCCACGCTCTCATTCACCGTGGGGGTTTAGTTGTGTTTAGTAGGGTGCAGTTAGAGATGCAGCTGTCGCTCGTCTGCTACCCCGCATGTAAACTACAATAACGGTAGCGTCGGAGCCTGTGTCAGATTTTATACTAGCTGCTTGCTGTGCATGTGTCAACATAAACCAGTTTTTTTCCGCCACCGCATGGGCAAAAGTCGTGGTTGCGGTACCGTTAGGCGTCCAGTGCACATCCCCCGAACTAACATAAATCCAAATCTCTCCCGCATTTCCAGGGACAGTGGCACTAGCCCCTGCTAGGGATTCTGCTGCGGCTCCTATGGACACCTGCTCCGCCGAGATGAACGGGGAGCGTTGCTTCAGTTTTGTATCAGCCATGTGTTAACTTACCAAACCCTTCTTCTTATCTTTAGGGATTAGGGGGAACTTGTTGAGTGGGTCGGACACCTTTTCGATAGAGTCTCCTGCAGCAGCAAGCACTACATTCCTCTTTGTGCTCCTGTGACCTGCAAGATACGACTTAACCTTATTCTCCACCTCAGTTTCTGTCATCCCGTACTGCCTCAACCGCTCCACTGCAACCACTAGGGAAGCAATTACCCCCCCAACTGTCGCCTTCACCAGAGGGCCGTTGCGGACAGAGTTGTGCAGGTTTCCTGTTTTAGGGTTAACCCCTGACAGTAGGGCCGCTATGGCAGAGGCAGAGGTAAGATGGTCAGGGTAGACATCCTTCTCTACATTCCAATCGTCGTATGTCAGTTCTAACTTAGCCATACTCCTCCAACTTATCCTTGCTCACAACCCCCTCATACAACCACCTCAGCCACCACGGAGCCTTTTTAATATGCCCCCGCTTGGCCGAGTTGATGTATTTTAAGTTACCAATTAAGAAGGGATGTGAGCCGTGACTACGGGTACTCTTCATTACAGGTTCGAGAGGTAGTAGGCCATGCTTTTGCATAGCTTCCGTCACCCGACGTGCCCGCTCTGACCATTCTTGAGGAGTGTACCAGTTACCTGCTAGGTTAACTTTCCCCTCTTCAATATCCAGCACTACAGCTTTATGGTCGATGAAGAAGTTGCCAAACGTCAACTTTTTTACACCCGAATCCGTCATCGGCCCACTACCCTCCATTTCCTACTACCCTATACCACCAACCACACAACCTCAAGGGCTAGGAGCGCCCCCACATCAGTCTGCCCGCCGTCATAAATGGCGTGGAAACCGATGCAGTTGTCGGCCTGTATGATTCCAGTGGCATCGAAACCAGTGGTGCAGGTGACACGGTGCACTTCGTCAGGATTCGCTCCACTAGCAGTCTGGCTGACGAGCGTGGAGTCTGCGGTGGTAGCATCCCACTGCTCCCCGTCCGCTGCGCTTGACACTGTAATGTCAAAGTCTGTCGCCCCAGTTACAGCCTCAAAGAGTGTATAGAGAGAAGCCCACTCAATTCCCACAGCGTTAGTGGGCACTACAAATGTGGCTCCTGCGTCCTCATCGTCAGCGTTCATGGTAGCGGCGATGAAGTTGCCTGTATCAATCTGCTGGTTGGTGTCGGTCTGGTTAGACCTGAAGTTGTAGGACATGTGATGCTCCCTTACAGGGGGTATGTCCATGTAGACTTCACTCGTGCTCACTCCAAACCCCACCAACTGTCGCAGCGAACCTGCAGTAGTCGGCCTGGTGGCAGTCAAATCTCCTGCCGTCTCCGATAGGTAATACTGGTCACCTTGGGTGTAAGGGGCATCAATGTCTATAATAATCGCACTACGACAAAATACCCCCACCTCACCAGCACTTACAGCTTCCACAGCTATACCTTCAGCGTACTTGGTGTTATCGGACGAGTCCGCCAGTTCCCAATCGGTGCCATCGAAGTACACCAAGTCTCCAGCGGGGATGTCCGTGCTTCCTGCGGTGCCTGTAAATACACCGCGTGCCTGCCTTATATAGGGGTCAGCCATTGTATGTTCCTAATCCTTTCCTCAATGAACTTTTGAGTCCGCTTAAGCGGCCGAATCAATCCCACCCAGAGCAGCAATCCTCTCTACAGAGAAGACCGCAGCCTGTAGGTAGAGTACCATCCTATACTCATCCTCGTTTGCAACCTTGGAAGTCCCAAGGAACTGTACGTCGGGGGTGAGTACAGGGCCGTTGTGCAACAGGGTATACCCCTGGTTTTCCTCGCCGAATATCACAGCGAAGATGGTGGTAGCTGTCCCGCTAGCGTGCGCAGTGCCACCGTAATCCTCGGAGTTGGTAATCCAGTTGGTAGTGATTATTGGAATCCCGTCATACCTTACCACCTGATGCCCAAACATATCTATCGAATCCATCACCACACCACTGCCACTAGCACGGGCAAGGCTGGTCAGCTTCCGCCGCATTGTGGTGTTCATTATGAGCACCTGTGGCTTCATCGCACCATCCATTACCTCGTCAATCATGGCATCCAAGCGGTCGAGCGTCAATTCGGTTTCGTTTGTGCCAGGCCCGTCCACCGCACCGTCGTCCATCGCCATCATGCGAGTCTCAGCACGACACAGTGAATCCAACCCCTCAAACTCCGTACCCGTAACCTCTGGCTCCCCCTGGATTACCTTCTGAGCAATCTTCCTAGCCACCGACTTCGCCATCCCCGCCAACACCACCGCCTCCTGGGAGTTTTGCGAACTCCTGGTCTGCATGGCGTACCTATCCAAGTTAGACTGCGTACCTACAATCTGCAGGGTGGCAGTCTTCTGCGTGTATGTAGCTTCCGTATTCGCCCACGTATCCCCTACTGCATGAAACGCCGTAGTAGGCAGCGTAGACTCACGGTTATACAAGAGGGCATTACCCTCAATTGGCTTGAACTGGAGGAACGGCATCAAGGCGTCGGCGGTGAGGATGTGCTCCAGCACGCCCGACTTCATCATGTCGGTTTCCAGCTTTGCATACTCACTAAGAGTTGGCATCTGTTACCTCTTTCTTTAACTCTTTGGCAGCGGTTTAGTTTTCAACCCCTGCGTTATTTTCTCTGTTGGAGAGAGGTCACTTCCGCCACCTGGTGGAGGACTACCAGTGGGAGCAGGGTCATTAGCCCTCTTCTCCACCACCTTCGTCTCCTCTTCGGAGGCTTGTGTGGCCCTTCCCTGCTTTAGGAGGTACAGCGCCCCAGAAAGTCGCATTTCCGTCTCGTTGTCACCAGTTAGCTCACCTTCATCCACACCTAGTTCAACAGCTATCTTAGTCTTGGCAAGAGTCAACTGGCCCTGTGCCAACTCTTCCTGCTGCCTCTTAAGTGCTCTCTCACGTGGCCCTAGCTTCGTGTACGGACGCTCCTCTTCGTCATCGTTGGCCGCGTCATCGCGGGACTCTAACGCCTGGGTTACTTGTTTTTGGAAACCACTCATCAGTCCTGGAATTCGTGCATCCAACGCCTTACCTACGAGTTTTTCCAATTCCGCCTCAGACAGTTGAGGGTTTGGCTGGCCTGAGTCAGGGGCCTTACCCGACTTATCATCTTCTGGCATCAAACTCCTTTTCCATTAAATGTTTTTTACCCCCTATATATACGTACACTCAAAAAAACATTTGAGAGGAGTTGCCCCTGGTTAGGAGGTATCCCAGGGGCCTCCAGTGTGGGTTGGGTTAACGACTCCATTTCCCCACTCTTGTCGTCGAGGGCGCAGTCTCCCACGCTCTACTTATAGTATAGCACACTTGTCCGCATTTGTCAACCCCTAGCCACTATAGAACTTGCGCAAGAACCCTGGTATCCTCCTATCCGCCCAGGGAATCAGGTGTATGGTATCAGGATTACGCAGAACCTCTCGGTACTCTCTCTCCCAACTCCTTACCAATTTAAACTCTGGTCGGGCCAATTTACGCCTCGCAATTATAGGGTCAATACCCCTAGTAATCGCCAAGTCTGCTTCATACTGTGCCACCTCGTGCTCCCTTGACCACTGGCGGTAGGAGGTTCCTCTTTCAGCGTAGCCCAGGGACGCATACCACAATGGGATGTACGTGCGCATGTCCCAATAGGGGGCCATGTACTTCCTCCCATCACGGAATTCCTTCATCACGGCAGTATTCTTGCGTGCTAGGTAGTCGTCTACTTCCTGGCGGATATCACGCGGCAACAAGTCGAGTACCTTTTCTCTCCTGCGGAAAAACCCATTCCAGTCCACCTCGTTAGTACGGGGGTCTTCCTGGGGCTGGAGAGAGTAGTATTCATCCAACACCATATCAAGGTCAGTTTTCAGGGGGGTGGCTATGTTAAACTTCTCCCTGAACGCCCTCCTTGCCTCATCATCAAGGGGAGCACTGCGGAATCGTGGGTCGTCCTTCAACCTCTCTGCAAGGAAGTGCATATTAGACCATCTGTTACCATACCTCTCCCTCCATTGTCCCCCCGTTATCAACCCGTTTGACAACTCCACATCGTCTTCCTCTTGGTCTTTTGTTGCCAGGTCACGTTCAGAGTCCACTAGGGTGTAGTATTCCCTCGCCTTGGACTGCAAATCAGCCTTCTCCGACGTACTCAGGGGAGCATACACCGACCCAATCAACTCCATCTCACGGAGTGCGTGGACTTTGGCGAGGTCAATACGGGACAATTGCACCACGTCTTGAACGGGCGTCCTATCGTCACGCAACTTCTTCAACTCTTCCTTTGAGAGTCCAGTTAGGCGGGATGTTTCAGCGTCCACCTTATCACGCAACTTCTGAAACGACTCTGGACGGAATCGCGTTAGTGAGGACTGCTCACTTACCACCTGCCGTAGGGCAATGTTCTCCCTTGCCGCAGTAAGCATCCATGCCTTATCAGGGTCAGCCTCCACTTCGTCACGGGTTACCCCAAACTTCGACACTAGGTAGACGTTCTCATAGTAATCGCGGAAACGGGACGGGAAGAATTTGAGAGCGATGTCAACGAAGTTACCAGACCGTGCCTCCTGTACCTCCTTCCACTCGTGTCCCCACTCCTCAGCGATGGCCTTGTCGACTTCCACTGCCAACCCTAGCGTCCCATACAGCAACGTGTTCAGTGCAGGAGGCAAGTCCTCCCCGAAGTCCGCAAGAAACCCGCCCTGCCTACCTCCACCTGCTGCCCCCAAAATCGTCTCAATCCCCCACGTTTGCCATGTTCCAGCGTAGAATCCAGCCCGTTCTATGCGCTCCTTCCACTTCTCTACCTCCCCCAGCAACCCTGTATGCTCAGGGGGGTAGTCGCCTCGTATAGCTCTCCTCAACCTACCCAGCAACGTTCCACGTATGGGAGAAATCTGCATCCCCAACACGTCATGTGGTACATATCCTTCATCCGTGGAACGCCAGTAGTAACCTTCAGGGGCAAATGCTCTCCCAAGGAACGGCTTCTCTGCCGCAAACCTTACCAAAGACGGCCAAGCACGTGACTCATACCTCCAGAATGGCATCAGGCCCGACATTATGTCGTCGAGGGCCATCGTGTCATCGTAGTTGGTGAAATACCTATTATAGTCGTCGGTGGCTTTTTGTATCCCCTTCTCCCTTGCTTGACGTAAGCCCAATCGTTGTGCAGGAGAGAGTTGGTCAATTGCTGTACCCAATACACCAAAGGAGTTATCTATCTGCGCTTGCACATTAGGGGCAAATACCCCTCTTTGTGACTCTTCAATAATCTTCGCACGAAACTCTTCAAACGCCTTCCTCTTGTCCCCAAAGACATTGTTAAACTTCATATCTTCCGTGACGTTGGCAAGCGCCTTACTCAACGAGGTGTCCATAAACTCCTGGGCATCAGGGAGGAACTTCGCCAAGCCCGCATCCTTTGCCGACGTCATCAGGCGGGCAAAGTCAGCGATTCCTTGGTCAGCCATCTGCTCGTATATAAAACTCCGCTCTTCCGTGTAAGCAACCCAGGCGGAACCCTCATCCCTGAACTCTCGCAACTTCTCTGGACGTATCCCACTTGGAGCATCACCAAACCAGTCCCTCTTCAAAGCTCGGTCTTGGTTTTGTGCAGTTTGAATCTTCCCATACATGTTCTGGAACAAATCAGCGGTATCGTTTTGTCCCGCGTCCCTCAACTTGTCCGCAACTTTGGTGTAGGCGTCGGCGGTGTCGAACACGGCTGCAATGTTGTCAAGGGAGGCATGAACTTTCGGCCACAGGTGCCGTAGTGCAGCAGGATTCCTCGCTCCAGATTCCTTTATCATCGAGCGTGTTACAATTGCTGGTACGTCTTGTAGCTGCTTTGTGAACAACGCTGCCATGCCAATCAAGTTTGCCACCTCTTCAGGTTTGTCAATCCGCAGGCGGTCAACTTCTGCGAGGAGCCACTTTTGTGTGGCAGCGATGTTGGTAGGTTCCACAGTGACCAGGTGCGCCAACTCGTCATCGAGAGCTTTTGTGATAGCCGCGTTCACCCTTTCCACTGTCGCTCCACCTGTAAGTAGTGCGTCGCGTAGGTTCCTCCTGGTGGCAGGGGTTGCATGATTGCCCAGGTACTCCGTCAACAGTGCATCCAGGCGACTCTTGGGTAGGTGCGCCCTACCAACCATACCCCCCAACTTCCTCATGGTGTCTCCATCCGTGCCCACATAGGAAGTTGCCAGCATCTTCATAGTATCCCGTTGCTTCCTTGTAATACCAGGGACGGACGCCCCTATGTCAGCAATTAGGTCAACAACAGAGGCCACCTTCTCGTCCCCCGCCCTCCCCACTGCTAGTTTAGCAATCAACTCTTCGTTGGTGTGGTGCATCATACGTGCACTAAAGTACCCCCGACGTACCGACCCGCCCCATAGCTTGCTAGCCTTAATCCCCCAGCCCCCCAAGGCATTCCAAGCCCCTGTTAAAATACGGCTCCCTGCCAGCCTGCCCTCCAACACCCCTGTAGGGCCGATGAACTGGTCAGCGGCGGTGGCAACATCCTGCATTAGGGAAGGAGGCACCGATACACCCGTACTCCCTACAAACAAGTTGAACATGTCTGTGTCGGTAAAACGTACACCCTTCTCCCCTCCAATAAACGACCTACCTGCATCCTCTATCAAGTTGAATGGGGCATAAGTTTGAAACCCCAGAACCAACTCAGCGAATGTACGGTTCATGGTGTTACCCCAACCACGCTGGAAGAAGTGTGACAACTTGTCCCCAACATTGTCCAAGGCCATCTTGTGTACCGCACCCTTGTGGAAGCGGCGGTTTTCAATAATCTCTCCCGCCTTACTATCATGCACCATTCGCCCTTCAAGTTGGGCAAGACGGCGCGCTGCGGTTTGTGTTGGTAGGGTGTCCGCCTCAGACTCAAACAGTGACCAGAGTACCCTATCCCCCACATCATCGCCTTCGATGTCGAGGAACTTGGTTGCATTCCCGTCCTTATCGAATGTCAAGCGATGCTTCCCGTCCACCCACATCTTCAAATCATCCACCTTACGGGCAAGTGTCGCTCCCTCAACTGTCGCCCAACCTTCCGCACGTACGTTCTGTACCGTCATCTCTTCCAAAATCTGCCTGAACCCCCCCACCTCATTAGCCCGCCACACGGTAGGGTTAACAGTGGAGGCGGCGGCAAACAATTCCGCCCCGCGCTTGGCAGCTATTGTCTTGGTATCCAGGCGGAACAAGCTCCGCAATCCAGGGGCCTTCCTAAGCCCGCTTAACGGCTTACCGATTACAAAGTCCATCGCTTTCACAGATGCGGTAGTGTAGGCTTTATCTGCTGGCCCCAGCACCTTACCCAACCCAAACGGAACCCTCTTCATCAACCCCCAACCTGTCCACGACAACGGGTCTACAAACGCCTCCCCTATCAACTTCTCCAGTGGAAAGAACCCGTCCCTCCCCTTACGCTGCCGCAACAGTTCGTTAGAGGCGGAGTTCACCTTAGACCAGAACCCATCCCCCTTCCTCCAGGCGTCAAGGAACTCCTTCCTAGCCATCCGCTCACTCTCGTCCACGCCAGGAATAAGTTGCCTCACCCCCATTGTGAGAAGTTCAGCGAGGGGCATAATGAACTGCCTATTGTAGTTCCGCAGGCCCCACGCAAATGGCTGTGCCGCCCGACTTCGTAGGTCTCTATGTTTAGGCTTCCTATCCTCACGTTCTTTTGCAATACGTGCAGCATCTTGGGGGGTGAAGCCCAACCCACTATAAATACGTCGCGTTTCCGCCGAAGAGAGTTTCCGTACCCTGCCCTTACGGGTATATACATCCCTTTCAGGTTCACCTTCCTGGAAAATAGAAGAAAGTGGTGAGCCGTTGGTAGTCATTAACTAACCCTCCTTGTTCGAAGTTGGGGTGGTATGATTGTCTGTGCATCAGAGGTTGCCCTAAACCGCGTCGGGCTTTGCCTTCGCAAAAACTCCTCAAAAGTAAAGGCGACATCGGTACGCTGGGCGGCAGCACCCCTCTGCCTGAACTCCGCAGCCCTGGCCTCTACAGCGGATACATCCACTCCTACGCCCACCAAGGCACCTGTTCCAATACCAACCGCAGGAGGCGGAGGTGGTTCCCCTGGAGGTGCCTCTGGCCCAAGTGCTTCCCTTGCTGCCTCCTTTAGGCGGGCTTCCTCTAGTCGTTCTGCAAGAGCAATCCTCCTGTCAGGGTCAGGTTCATCAGCGACAGCTTGTTCCAATCGCTGTATAGTGGTCGCAAACTCAGCCTGTCCCCTCTCCACCTGCGACTGTGTGATAGCCGCCTGCACTTGCTCTGATGTCAACCCAAACTCCCTCTCAAGTGCCCTAGAGATAGCTGCCTCAAAACTTAGCACCCTTCGTTCCTCTGCCTCCTCACGGGCCTCTCGCAACGCACGCCCACTCAACGGCTCGCCCTCTTCATCTGTGGGTAGCTGCGCTTGAAACTCTGCCTGGAGCGCCTCCTGAGCTTGGATAGCGGCAGTGAAGGCGTCGGTTTGCTGTGCTATAGGCAACTGTTCTACTAGAGGTGTTATGGATTCGAGAAAAACTTGTGACTCTGGTTTTACCAAAGCCTGCGTGATTGGGTGGGCAGGATTGGGAGAGGGTACTGACTTCCTCACCAGTTCCCGCTGCAACTCCCTCACCCTGTCAATAGTAACGCCGAAGTTCTCAGCTACATACACCTCTTGGGGTATGAAGTCCCCCCGTGATTCAAGGACTGCACGGATATCAGTATCCGCTTGGAGGGCACCGAGCGTGTCCACGAAGTCAGGGTCGAGTAGGTCGCGGTCATGTGCGACGGTGCGCATTGTCTCATCCAGTCTATCAAAATACTGGTCTGCGGTTTCGCCAGGGGCGGGGGTGAATATTACCCCTGCCGCAGCCTCAGCTTCCAAAACGGCCACGCCCAACTCCCACATAACCCTGCCTCCTGCGGACAATGTGCGACTCTTGGCCTTTTCAACTGCTAGTCCTGATGCGTCTACTTTGTCTTGTAAAGCATCAACCTTATCCTTGAACAAGTCTATTAGAGGGCCTGGGTCGGGGTTGTTCTTAGGGTCGGCGATGAAAGCGCGGGAGTCAGCCATGTAACCGTCCACCGTGGAGTGTACCCACTCCTCAGCGTCCTGTGTTAGGTGTATACCTACACTAGAACGCTCCCGACCGCTTTCGAAAAGAAATCTAAACCATAAACTATCCGCCGAGGTTTGCACTACATCTAATACATTATCAGTCAACCCACCTAACCTAACCTGGGCGTCGAGGTAATCTGCCAGCAAATCCTTGAATTCCAACTTACTAACTTTAGAACGGCGGTTGGTGGTAACATAGTTCATCGCTTCCAGGATACCCACCATACCCTTTTCCTTCATGTCGTGGATAACAGTGGCATCCGTCAAACCATTTAATCCAGTACCCCGAAGCATGTTTTCAATACTCTCGTTAAATGACGCGCCACCAGTCTGTGTGTCAAACTCCCTACTTGCATCCACAAGCAACTGTGCAAGTAGGTCAGGGGTAGCACCTGTGTTAGCGTTGCGTATACGGTCAAGGTACACGTCACGTACTTGGGCAATCTTCATCAAAGACAGTCCTTCGTTCTGCACAACGGGGTTCATCGAAGCATCATAAACATCCCAAATCAACCCATTCCCCCTTGTCACCTCATCCACATCACGTTGTGCCTTGAGAAACTCTGGAGAAATCTCCCCCCTCTCCACGCGCTTATGGAAGGTAACAATCCTATTCACATCACGATAGAACTGAGCAAGCCCCTGGGGTATGGTTTCAGGATTCTCTAGGTTGTACCCCGCCTGGGCGAAGTAATGCCCGAACAATGACTCAATCTCGTCGGGAGATAGGGCGGACACATCCGACTCAACGCTGGCGTATGAATCAAACAACGCAGGGTCACGCATGAGAGCATCATACCACGTAGCCCCCATAGGACTGTCTAGTATGGAATTGATAGCTTCCAACTCAGTTAACTGCAACGGTTCATCATCAACATCGTCAAACATCCACATGATGTTTACCAGGCGTTCTTGGGCGTTTAGGGCAGCTCGTGCGTCGTCTGGTAGGGGCACCCCCTCTTCAGGCAGTTTAGAGTTAAATACGGCAATCCTTGCCACATACTCACTCTGAAACACTTCAAACATGAAGTTCGCATTAAAGTCCTCGGTCTGCTCCATGAAGAACCCACGCAACCCGTCGTTAATACGCTCAGATTGCATCGACCTTACCACTCGTTCAGCCAGGTCAAGCTCCACCCCCCGTGCTACCAACCTTGCCACCGTTGACTCAAAACCCCCTGCATACACACCTCCAACCAACCTGCCAATAGTTGCTGCGGAGAGGCCAGCTTCCTGTACCAAGGCAGTATACATCTCCCTGCCACGGAACACCTGTGCGTTATTTACCGTCTTCAGCCATGCCTCTCCTGCCTCCCCAAACGACCCCACCTTCAGTGGTTTTGGTACAGGTGGCGTGAAAGGGGTAACACCCTGTGTACCCACAAGCTCAACAAACTCATCAACCTGTTTCCTAATCTGGGTAGCGTCTTGCAGGGTTAAGATGAACTCCCTCTCCACGGCAGCATCCACACGACCCGTTAGACCAGAGAGTTCAATAATCCTACTGGTTACAAGACTCCACCTAGTCCCTGGTGATGCCCTTCTCCACGTGTCATCCGAGACACCAACAATGTCTAAGGTGTGCTCGTCCATCTCAGCAATGGAACCATACCTCTTCTTGTGAAAGGCCTGAGCCGCCTCAAGTAACTGAATCAGGCGTTCTAGCATTATCTACCCCTACCTGGAAGGTTGGGTGCGCCAGGATTACGCATCCTCCGTGCTTGCGATGGACTTATGCCACTTGCCTCTGGAGGTAACGCACGGGGGTCAAATTCCCTCCGTTCAGTAGGTGCCTGCCCCTTACCTGTCATCTGCCCCGCCTGCATGATGAGGAAGTCCGCGTAATCACGGAACATTTGTGCTGTTTCTTTCTTTCCCTCATTATCCAGCTCCACTGCGCGGGCTTTGATAGCACTAATGGCGTTGAGTTGGGTAATGGCAGGGTCACGACTCAGCACGTCTCGTCCAATCCTCTCCTTTACCAACTTGGGGTCATCTACCTTGAGGATGTCTTCTAGGGCAGTAAGGGTGTCCAGTATCGGCTCATTACCTGGGATAGCATTGCGTATCAAGGCCACCCGCTCCAACATGTCCGACGGTAGCGACAAGTCTACATCTACTTCAACCGCATACTCCCTGGGTACATCGTCTGGGTTAAACTTCTCCATGAAGATGCCTCTCCCATGCTCCTTACCACTAAGGATAAGCGGCTCCCCCAACCGCTTGAACTCGTTCAGAAACCACATGTCCGCATACTTCAACACCCTCTGCATACCCATCTTATACGGCCCTAGTTTGTGTAGTGCAGCCTGGAGTAGCTGCGATACTGCAAACCCCGACAACTCCACATTCAACCCACCGTACAGTACATATGGAAATCCACCTCGCTGAAACTCCAGTCCCAACCTGTCTAGCACCTGCGCTACCTCAATGGGAAACCGCCCAGGCTCATCGCGGGCCATACGCGCATTCACATCGTCAGTATAGTAGACATTCGCTCCATCACGCAGGCTATCCCTCCGCTCCCCCATCTCGTCTTCTATCCTTATACGTAGCTTATCTGGCTCGGCGTAGTTCTTAGCTATTTCCAACAGGAGTGAATAATACTTGTTGTAGTTCTGCCACCCTACCCTATTAGCTTCCAAAATCCCCATTCCAATACGCTTCTGCCAGTCGGTAGATACAAACTGCGTAGGAGACATTCTGTACGGTGACCCCCCGACTGGCCCCGTCAATACTGGAATATCCGTCCTATCCAACACCTCTTCAAACCTCACCCACTCCCTCGCTCCACTAGGCGTACTCATAATAGTGGACGTGAGCACCTTCCCCCCTCGCTTAGTAAAGTAGCGATAGATGGTAACAGTCTGCGTCCCCTCACCTGCCAACTTAGCAGTGATGCCTCCTTCCGCTGCTAGTGACTGCGCCTCAGCTAGGGTAGTATTCCACTTATGCACATACGACATCAACCCCTCAGTTCGCGACCCGTACTCCTGGAATGCCTCCCTCGTATCATGCATGTCAAATATCGGTATAGTGCGGCCATCTTGCAGCGTCCGTATCCCCAACTCAACCGCATACCACCCTGTCAGCCCCATCCAGTAGGCCAACTCCCTATTAGCCGTATCCCTACCAGAGAAGAAGGCCATCTCATCTACCAGGTTCCACCAGCCCTCCAGCCCTCTCTCCAACTTCCCCGCCTTCTGATACGCCGCCTCATCTTGCCCGCCAACTTTCACCCTGTGTTTAATAGGTTGCCCTGACAATAGGTGCACACCCAAACTCATTACGGTGGCAGGGTCATTTGTAACAGCCGACTCGAACCCACCCTCCTGGTTCTCATCATACAACGTCTCCAACCTAATCCACTCATCTATCCTCTGATTACGTGCACTCCAATAAGACTCCAACTCACGGGACTTCTTCCAGATATCGCTAGGAGTTACCATTTCTTCCTCCCATAGTGTACAGTTCTAGTACGTGAGCGAGAGATTTCAGGCAACACCTTCGCTCCAATCATAATAGCCATCAACAAGTCGTCGTATGCACCCCTAGGTGCACCTTGCCTAAAAGCCCCTGCTGCGGTAGGATGCTCTTCATACGTCCCCATTTGCTCCGCTACCCTTTCATCGTATGTACGGAACAAATCCCTGTCCAGCAACTCCTTAAACGCATCAATCATTCCTGGTTTCGTCCACTTGGTGGTCTTGAACCCGTACTCCCCATCGGATGCGCGGGCATACAACCTCCCATACTTCACCACATCCGACAGTACGTACAAAACCGTCTGTCCACCTCCACCAGTGGTCTCAGGGCACAACATTGCCCCGTTATAATACGCCCCAATCTCAGCCGCCTTAACTGCCAACTGATGCTGCGTCAACCTGCCCACCCAAGTAGCCACATGCTCTACATACGGCGGCCTAACACACAAAACCGCTATCGCATCAAAGTCCGCTGTGTCACTAACCCCCTCAGAGGAGTCAATTACTGCCAGGTACTTCGCCTCTGGTTCGGGTTCTTTCCAAATCCTCAGCCCGCCTTGGTCACTTGTGGGATTTATCACAAACCTTCTAGCCAGGTCACGCTGCTCCATAGTGAAAATCGACGTCCCTGTAGCCAGAAACGCCTCATCTTGGGTTTCAGGGTACTCCTGCATCCGCTTCGCCCGCCCCATAGCCAATTCCTGCACCCTACGATACCAAATCTGCCCCATCGACAGGCCGTAGTGCTCCATCAACTCCTGTTCCTCAATGGAAGCGGCTGCTAGAGCCACCTTACGGGGCAATTCACGGTCTTCAAACCCATAACTATACTTAGGTTCCGTCCACCAGGGATAAAAATGCGGCTTAAACAAGCTATCACCCGCAAGTGCCCTATTCCACTGGTTCCAAAACTCCCCCTTACGCCCCAACGCAGTCGTTTCCACCCCAATTTTCGTCCCCCTGGGAGGCATAGACCCCACCAACGACGCCCAAACCTCCCCTGCCGACTCCTCATCCCACACTGCCACCTCTGTCAACAGCGCCCGATGGAACGTAGACCCTCGCAAAATCTTAATCCCACCGCTGGTGACAACGTGTATACTACTCCCATTGTCAAACTCCAACCTCATCACGTTGTCGGTTTGGGATTCGGGCTTAATCTTTATCTGCACACCTTGAATCTCTATAACTTCAGGCAGGTTCTCATACATAAACCGATAGATATCCATAAACTCAGGTATCTTCGTTTCATTCTGCACAATAGTAGCCACCCGCAAGTTGGGCAGTGTGACCGCATCCAGCAAGAAGTCCGCTTCAAATAGGGTAGAAAACCCCAACTGCCGCGACTTCAGCACAATATCCCGCCCCGTCAACTTGCCATACAAATCCGCCTGAGCAGGACGCAACTCCAACGGCACAACTGGCCCCTCCTTACTCTTGACCTTTATCAAGGTCTTGAACATGAGAGGACGGTCGGCGAAGAAGGTTCTGATTGCAGCGGCGGTGTTAGAATCCATGCGAATGTTTTTTACTATGTATATATACGTGTAGGGTAAAAAACATTCAACTACCGCACATCCAGTACTTCACCCTCAACTACATTAGCCACTTCCAGCACCTCCTGTACCGTATACACATGCTCCACTGTATGCTTACTCCCCTTCACCCTATCAATCGACGCCTTCATAGCTGCCCCTTTCACAGTAGCCATCCGCGCGCTAATCTTATCCCAACCCATGTCCAGCACCTTCCTCTCCTCAATCAGCGACTTGAGTGAGTTAGACTTGGTCAGCGTCTCAATCATCACATCATCCACATCTTCGGGCCTCCCCTGCAACAACATCTCATTGCAAGCACGAAAATCTGGATGCGTCTCTTTGAGATACCTCGCCCAATTAGCCGTTTTGTTTAGGTACTGGTTACACTCCTTATCCGAACCAAAATACCGCCTAAGCAACAACCACTCCTGTTGCTCTGCGGTTAGGCTGGCAAACCTTCCCCGAAGGGCGGTTTTGAAATCTGCGGGTTGGATACCTGTTTCACCCATTCTTTCCCCTTAATTATACCACATTCCGCCCCATCTGTCAACCCCTACATTATCGCCGCCTACCCTGGGTTTGCCTCCGTAAAACAATAAAAATTCCCCCGCGCACTACGGGTTGTTAAATTTGACAAAACATAGCGTACGGATACGGGTACCCCATATATAGTGCGCAGGGAGCATGCCCCCTGGGGTCCCCTAGCAGCGGCATTATGCCAAGCTCCATGCCCGCCAAGGGTGAGTGATAGGTGCCCACTATCGCTTAATTTAGTTTGCGACGATATGTTTGTGAGACTTGATATGGGCTAGCCATTTTGTGCCTGGGACGACTGCCTTACAACTTAGCACAGGGCAGACGAACATGCCTGTTTGGTCTTTAGGCATGGCTACTTGCCACTAGCACGAGGCGGTACCACAGTTTTCACAGGCCCATTGCGCCCAGCAGCAGCACCGAAGCTGGCGGGCTTGCTATCTCTCCGCCTGGACTCCGTGAATAGCAGGTTGGCGTTGTACGTCTTTCCTGCCAGGCTCACAGCACCCGTCGCATGATAGCCCGTGTTGCCTGATGAGAAAACCTTCTCATAGACTGGAAAGCTAGCTAGGATAGCGTCGCCGTCCATTAGTACTAGCCTAGCTCCTGAGTCATTCGCGTTAGTCATGGGTGCACACTTCCTTTCGTTTCATAGGTAAGTGGGCCCCTACCACTCGTCTTGGGTAACAGGCATGAATCAAGCGTCCACTCGTATTGGTTTTGTTGTGTTCAGTATCAGGTTGGGGTCTTATCCAGC
>NZER01000454.1 GCA_002690445.1 Candidatus Pacearchaeota archaeon | reverse complement strand
GGCGCGATGCTGACGTTGCGAGTTATATAAACTAATGCCAAAGAGTATAGCAAAGGTCACAGAGCAGTTCGCACAGCTTGAAAGGCACTATCAGCCTACGCACGACCATATGCGGAAGGTCGAGCGTATGGTCGAGCAGAGGTACGACGGGCTTATTGATGTGCCCTATGAAGTAAGGATATTCAGAAGCTCTACATCTGCAAACATTGTGTCGGGTTTCAGGAATCAGATAAGGACGCACGAGCCTACTGTTAACTTTACACCCTTTGGCTTAGGTAAGCCTGCATTGCGTCATGGTACACTGATGCAGCGGTGGGGCTATGCCATGCTCAAGCGCGAGCGCGAGAATAGTGACATGGACCCGAATCTTCAACTAGCATTGGATTTAATATCACGAGGCGCGGCTTGTAAGAAGATAATAGTAGATGTTGACCAGATGATGCTCAAAGCGCCCAATAGTAATCGCGGGCTGGCGATGCGCGAATGGGAAGCTAAGGGTATGAAGAACTGGCCTTTTGTGAGTAGGGCGGTTGACCCTCTTGCTATCTTCATCGCACCAGGGCAGGATAAACCCCCGCAGATGCTCATCGAAAAGCAGATACGTTATGCAGGGGAGATAAGCAGAAGGTATCCAAGTTGGATAGACCCGCATCAAGGTAAGAAGACTTGGAACCCAGCAAGACCCGTTGTATGGCTGGAGTACTGGACGCCAGATGAGTATACTGTAGAAGCTGATGGCGAACTGGTATTCGAGAAGGATAACCCTACGATGATGAAGGGCGTTGAAGGTATAGTACCCTATATCTTCGACTGGGCCGGACTAGGCAGGCACCATGTCGATGGCGACCCGAGACATATGGGTGTCACCTTATTGAGTGAGATATTAGGAGAACTTGAAGAGGAAGTACGCCTAAAGACTGCAATATCAGTACAGACCCAAATGCACGTATTCCCCCCTATACTAACAGTGGAGGACCCGAAAAAGGTTGCTAAACAATTCGGCGTTGGCCCAGGAAAGGTTATTAGGCATCTTCCTAACCATCCCCCGGAGTATATGCAATACCCACCACCGAACGAGAATATGTACAGGTTTCTCGACGCTATCCAGCAGAACATCCTGCGTGTCGCTGGTTCCGCATTACGAGGTGGTCGCGACGCAGGAGTGCAATTCGGAGTGCTGCAAGCTCAGCTTATAGGGCAAGAGCTTACGACTATCGCGCCCATACGTGCAACATTGGATAGAATGGGCACGCAAACTCTGAACATGATGGCGCGGCTGATGAAGTCGTATGATATATCGATGGCAATTGAAGGGAGTGCAGAGCCTGCCGTTGAAACTGGGCGAGTAACTGGTAAGGACTTCTCGCACTTCAACTTTGACGTTACGTTTGAGGCTGTTGACCCGGCTGAGAATGATAGGATGCTTCTCGTAGGTGAGGCATTGCGTAGGGCTGGCGATATCTCGCGTCATACCTTCCACAAGAAGTACGCGAAGCATGTAGTGGAAGACCCCGATTTCGAGGCTGTATTGATATATGCCGAGAGAGTATTGGAACAGGCGATTGAACAGGGCGTCTTGTTAGGCGTCGTCTTAGACGATGACGTATTGAATCAGCTTGCTAATGAGGCGGTTGATACCGCAGCATCGGCGGCAGGATTCGCTGCGGAACAGCAGAACACTGATGTATCTGGCGAAGCGCGTTCGCGCGCACAAGAACTAGAGGCTATCAGTGGGCGTCCTGGAAGTTCGACTATTCCTAGGGAGACTGCGGAACAGGGTATGGAGAATTCGAGGGGCTAATGAAGTATACAGTTACTGTTAAGGGTGATAATGGCATTACGCTCAAGTGGGAGATAGATGCAGATAATGCCGGGACTGCGTTGCAGGTCGCCGCAGCGCGCGAGAAGGCATTGAGCGATATGGACAAGTTTATCAAGAGGCCCTCATAATGCCAGAAAAGGATATGACACGGTTGACTGTCGAAAAGGCTAGCGAAGTAATTGGTAGGTTGCGAGGACACTTTGCAACTAAGGTGCCCTATGGTCCTAAGATGGAGAAGTTAACTAATCGCGAAGCGCGCCTTAAGATACAGAATATGGATATATTGAGCAGGCAAGAATTAGAGAAGAATATGGGGCCGGTTGAGTGGGACGCCTATATGGAGAAGTTATATGGCAGGAATTAAATTCTTTACTCCAAACCCTGGTGCCCCTATAGGCGAACCTGCTCCGCCAACGATACAAGATAATGGATTGACTGGTGTACCAGTTACGTCTGAAACGGTATCAGACGGGTCTGATGAAGTCGGTGGCTTTGGTAGCGGTGGTTTTGGCGGCGCTGATGACCCGCCTATAATCAATAAACCAAGTGGGGGTACTGGGGGTGGCACAGGCGGTAGTGGTGGTACAAGCGGTAGTGGCGGCGGGGACGGGGGCTTTGGTGCGGCTGATGACCCAGTAGTGCCTGGATTAGTAGGCTCAGGTACTGTAACTAATATCACTAATATAGCCAATAACTTCCGTGATGTAAGTCAGATATTAGGGCCAGCATTTACAGGAATAGCTACAGGACCCTTTGCAGGCGATGTACGCCCTGATTATAATCCTGATATGCAACTGCCTCAGAACTTAGCCGAGGCGCGCCGAGTACGACAACATTTAAAGTCTAATCGAATAGTAGCTTGGCAAGAATCTCGTCAACAAGATGGTCAGGTGATATGGAAGATTCTTGAAAACGGTCAGCCACGAGCAGCAACCGAGCAAGAAGTCGCTCAGTTCCAATTCCAACAAGAACAGATTACGCAAGTTAATGACATTAACGTTCGCGCCCTTAACTTCCAGGACGCAGAGGATAGGGCTCAACGAGAGCTAAGACAACGAGAAGCGTTAGATGAAATACAAAAAGAGCGTGATAAGTTTCTAGCGGAGCTTGAGATTACTACGGCGTTAGACCCACGTATCCTAGAACAACGACGGATTGAAGTTCAAAGAGACTTTGACAACGCAGTAGATATCATTGAAGCTGAAGGTGCAGCGCAGGTAGCATTCGCAGAGGCTCAAGGCGAACAACGTAGGCAAACTGCTGAACGTCAGTTTGAACTTGATGTTGCTGAACAGAAGGCAGAGCAGGACTTTCGGGCTGCACAAAGTGCGCTCGACCGTAGTTTGCGCGCCTTTGAGTTAGAAGAATCGAAGAGACAGGCGCAAGTAGTTGAGCAGTTAGATAGACAACGAATCAGATTACAAGAACAGCAGTTTAAGATGGAGATATTCGGTTTCTTATCAGCATCGCCTGAAATGCTATTCTTTATGCAGAATAATGAAGGGTTAAACGAGCAGTTCCGTGGGTTACTTCAGGACGTTGATGATACTGGTGCAATGACACAATCGGTTGACGCAATGATTGAGCAGATTAATTCACGTAAAGGAGTCAACGTTCAGCAGTTCGCGCAACTGACACCCGAACAGCAAGGGATAGAACAGTTTAGGTTAAGCGCGCAGACAGGACAAGCAGGCGAGAATGTGCAAGCAGCGTTACGGGGCGAAGCACCTGCCGCACCTGCATTACCCACTAGTGGTTCAACCTTACAACGGTTACGTTTAAGCTAATGACTCCAAGATTAACTACACAACCAATTAACCCAGGTCGGGCTACCCGAGCAACTCGAGCCAGTCGGGCTACTCGTCAAGGTGGTGGGCAAGTAGGTCTTGCAAACTCCCTTGGCCTCGATACTCAAGCATCGTCACGTGCTGCTAATGCGAGGATGTTACAAAGAGCCACGTCCGAATTCGGGCCTGCACCTACATTAGACCTAACTGACCCTCAAGTTCAGGAAGTTAAGAAGTACGTAACTGATGATTTTATACGCGATTATCTTGATTTAGCGCCAGATACTGATATTGACTCGTTAGCGAATAACTGGGCCTTCATCAAGGCGATTAACCCTGCTGCGCCTGCTCGTGCACAGCAATTATATAGAGCTATTAATTCGCCCCAAATGTTTGAAGAGATACAAACTTCACGACGTACTGCGGTGCCCCACCCTATAAGTCCTGAAAGCTCAAAGAATAACAAGCAGAAGGCACTAGAAGCTCTTAAGCGTATGGGTTATGGTGGCTCTGAGCTTGAAGGAGATTTACCTCTTCCAGAGTTTACACCGCAAGATACGCGTGACCCCACAAGACATCAAGGACCCGATGGACTTCCGTCTATTGAACGTAAACCTAGTGCAGAGCATAAAAACATACCTATCTCGCCTGCCGATTTCGGCAAGACAGTGGGGATGGGCGCGCTTTTGGGCATAGCTAAAGCTTCTGAGCCTCTCGATGTCTTCGCCGAGACAACTGGTGAGTTATTCGCGCAAGCACCTAAGTTGTTAACGGATGACTTTGGAGAACTGGAAGCGCCCACTCTATTTACAGATGGATACGGTGCTGCGCTCCAAAGCTTTAAGGATAGACCTTTTCAAGAGCAAATAGCACTTTCTATCCTCGACCCAACGATTCTATTTGGTGGCGGCAAACTTACTGCTAAGATACTAACAGGGTCACTGGGTAGGATTGCCAAAAAGGGTACCGAAGAGTTTGCGGTTGAGGCGGCGCGCGCTGAACTAAGTAAAGAGTTATTCCGGCTTAAGGAGGCGGGCAAGCTTACTGATATCGTCATGTTGCCTAGTTACCAAGATATCTTACGTAGTGCCCTACCTATTGAAGAGTTAGATGACGGTGCTATTGTTGCCGCAAAAGGAGCGATGTCGTTTGATAAATTGCCGGGCGGGAAACTGGTAGGTAAGTCGGCATCGATTCTTAGAAAGGCCGCTGACCCATCATCGGAGTTATGGAGGCTTGAACCAGGCTCTCCCGATAGGATTATCCAAGAGACTTCATTAGCTTATAAAAGAGCCGGTGTAATGACTGACGCCCTTGTTGAAGTTGTCATGTCAACTATTCGCGAAAAGGGTGACTTGAAGAAGTTATTTGGGGTGGCTGATGGATACGGGGAAGATGCGATTAAAGCACCTTTGGTGCAATTCGTAGACCCTAAACGACATAATGAAGTTCCTCTTTTCGGCAATGTCTTCGAGAATCGAGCTATGTTTAAGCTTACGGCTGAACAGCATCAGTGGATTGAGGACGTACATAAAACGCTCGACGAAGCGTTACAATACTGGCGCGCGGAGGGCATCGACGTTAAAGAAGTCGGCGCACTTAATGACGCCTTCTATTACTTCCCACGCCAATTCAAAGATGAAATAAACGGTCAACTTAAAACTGAGCTATTTGATGCACGAACTGGACAGCGTGTAGGTAAACATAGGGTGCGCGATAATATGGACCTTGCCTTCCGTAATGAGGGTAAACGTTATGCGGGGCCGATGGAAGCATTAGCAGGGTATTTCAAAGGTGGGTACGCAGAGGTTAATAAACTACGCGCGCAAGCACATGCTGGCGACCTATTCAAATCTCAAGCTATTAATAAACAGTACTCAAACCGTGTAAATATCGCAGCTAATACAGGGCGGGTGCAAACTCAAACCATACGTGACCTGGGACATATGGCACGCGGCTTTGTACCTTCTACAGCTACTAAAGCGGCGATGAAACGTGCCTTTCCCACGCTCGCAGATTCGATAGATACCATTACTGGATTCGACGCGCAAGAAGCTTCAGAGATTATATCACGTGTGAGCGGTGAGGTATTGCGAGAAACTGGCGTATCGCGTGAAAAGATACGTCAGATAGTTGACAATTTGCTGGTGCCTACTGAGCCTAGAACAGGGATGAATCTGGGCGAGCTTGAGGCTGACTTGGTTAATGTTCAGCGTCAACGGAAGGCAGGAACTCCTGACGAGTTGGCTGAAGGTTTATCAGTTGATGATGGACTTAAACAGCTTAAAGATACTGAATCGCAAATTCAATCGTCGATTGACAAGTTAATTGAACAACAGGCTAAGTTAGTTACGGGCGAGGGGGCTGAAACAACTCGTGACAATATTACTAATGCTGTTAATAAACTAGTAGGCGATGCTCAAACAGCCGCGCGCCTTACTCAAGAACTGCAACTTACCACCATGCATACTCTTAAGACGATGAAACTCGCGAGTATTGAAGCTCTAAAGAATCGGATGAAGGAACTTCGCACGTTAAATATTGAGGAGTTAGCGGCAGCTAGAGAGGAATTGAAGTTCGCTAGTAGCCGTGCACGGACTACAGGTCAAACAGAAGGAAAAGGAGTCTTCTTTCAAAACGCTATATACAAAGACTTCGGTGGTAAAACCGGCGAAGAGATAGCTAATGATTTAGAGAAGAGGTTAATTGATTCAGGTAGCGCCCTTCTGAAACCTTTTACACAAGCGAATGCTGTCCTACGAAGCCTTAAAACGGTTACTGACTTTGGCGCGCCCTTTATCCAAGGACTCCCTCTTTTGATGCGCGACCCGCAAATGTGGGGTGAGGTTACAAAGGCTCATGTACTGGCGTTTGCTGACCCTCGTGTTCGCTCTAGGTATATAGCAGGGAACTCGCGCGAAATCGTCGAGATGATACAGCACGGGGGTACTTTAGGAAGTTCGGAGTTTACCGAAGCAATGGTGCAAGGCGGTTGGCTAGCCAAGCTCCCTCTTGTCATCGATGATGTTCCTGTGCCCTTAGGCCCCGCGCGCCCCGTTGCGCGTAAAACCGGAGATTTAATCTACGCAACAGCTAACAGGTTCGGTAATTCATTCGAGACTTTCTTAGACATGGCACGGATTGAAACGTGGAAGTCGTTGCGAGGTTCAGCACGGAATCCCCGTGAGTTGGATGAACTAGCAAGCTTTGTCAATAAAGTTACAGGTACAACGTCAAGTAGAGCATTGGGTGTATCTTTAACACAACAGCAGTTTGAGTCAACTATTCCTTTCTTTTCACCAAGATATGCACGTGCTACGGCTGCATTAATGATGGATGCGTTGCGTGGTGGATTAAAGGGCGGCGAAGCTCGTAAATCACTGGGCGCTCTTTTCTTCGGCATGGCCGCTTATCATGTAGCTGCGCAAAAGGCATTAGGGCAAGAGATACATCTTGACCCTACTAAACCTGGTGAGTTTATGAAGACTCAACTAGGAGGGCAGTTAATAGGGCCGGGTAGCAAACCCCTTTCTTATATGAAATCTACAGTGAAGATGTCGGCGCAGGCAATTACACATCCCGAACGGTATCAGAACTGGAACGTATTGGATGCGCAAGACTATCGTGATAATAAGGCATTAAGCTTTCTTAGAAACCAATCAAGTATTACCGCGAACTCTATTATCTCTTATGCAACTGGCTCTAACGCATTGGGGCGTAAGATGCCTGGGCTTAGTGACCCTGGTGGAATGGCAACTTCGTTCTTGCGAGATAGTTTACCCTTTTCACTAGATGCAGCGCTCGACGCAGGCAATTTTAAGGGCGCGCTTCTTGCAGGCGGTAGTGAGTTCGTCGGCTTAACTGCCTTCGCCGTACCTCCCTTTCAAGAGCTTAATAATTTATATGAGAAGTATAGTAAGCAAGACTATAATATGTCCTATGAACAGTTGCAATTGACGGAAGATAGAGGTCGGCAACGGATTCGTAAGATGGTTGCGTCTCATCCAGACCTGAAAGCAGCTTATGACGTGTCTATTGACGAGCTTCGTGGGCGTAAATTGACTGCCGATAGGGTACACGTACAGGATAGAAATAACGAATTTAGAGATGATTGGGTAGAGCAAGGACGTTTAGCTGGCGAGAATTACCTACGTGATGTAGAAAGTGGGGAGCTGAACCCGTCGCGACAAATGCGGATATCTTTACGCGATGCAGGCCGCACACGTAAGGATAAGCGAGATGTACTAGAGCAAGAATATCCTGAGGTCTTCAAGGACTTGGAATTATTCTATAGTGAAACGAGCCAGAAGCTACTGGAAGATGAAGGCTTCGACTTTCTTATAGCGCGCGAAGAGTTCTACGATAGGCTTACTGGTCCTCAAATAGTTGACCCGGCCACAGGAAGGACTAATTATCTAGAACTTGATATCATGCGTGAGAATATAGATAAAGAATTCGGCGCTGGAACTATGGCAAAGATAGATAAATACCAACAAGATGATAAATTCGGGTTGGATTTACACCCTATTCATCGAGAATTCATAGCTGCGCATGAAACACTTAGGTCTTATTGGGAGATACATAAAGAGATAATGCCTCCTGATGAATGGAACGCCTGGCGTGGATTTGACATGCTTCCTGAAGGTCAGAAGCGACAATTCGGTGCTATCTTCGCGGAGAAACAAGGTGAAATTGCAGTTGCGCGCATGAAACTAAGGCAGGAATCTTATGAAATAGACCGCGCGTTACATTTAGTCTACGGATTTGCACCAGTTAATTCGGAATATTTAACGTTTTTGATGAAAGACTTGACAAATGCTCCGTAATGTGGTATAATAGTAAATGGCTGATTATAAGAAAGATAGTTATGTGCAAGTAACTAATCATCTTATGAGCAAGTACGCGTAAACAATCCCCTATGCACAGGGTTGCGATAATGCACGGAGGCACATGCCAGAAGACAATGAGACTACTGATTGGGAAGCTGAATACAAAAAGCTTCAGCGCCGACTCAATCGTACCAATAAGCGGAATGATGAACTCAATGCCCGCATTGCGGAAAGCGAGGCATCAGGACGCAGGACTGAACAGATGGTGGAGCGTATGCTTGATGGCGACGCGGATGCCGAGTTCAAAGACAGTATGAAGTCTCAGCGTGAGAAGGATACAGCCACCGCACAGCTTGAAGTTGAATTGAGCCGTCTTATCGAAGATAAGGAACTCGATTTCGACAGTGACCCGCGACTCAGTGATGCAAGACGGTTGGTTGGTGAGTTTAATAGAACTGGTGATATGAGTATCATGGGTGAG
>NZER01000453.1 GCA_002690445.1 Candidatus Pacearchaeota archaeon | reverse complement strand
GGCGACGAGCAAGGCGACGAGCAAGGCGACGAGCAAGGCGACGAGCAAGGCGGCGAGCGCGAAGATACGCCAGAGCATAGTGCCGAAGATGACGACGCATGGAAACAACTTGAACGTGATGCCGATTGGCACGAGCGAGTTTTGGAGCGCGAGCAAAGCGAAGAACTAGCCGCCGCCAGTACAGAGCACACAAATATTATTGACAACGGCGACGCCGCAAGCGCGCCGCTAGCGCTCACAAAAAATGCTGACTTAGTGCTCGAAGGATTACAGAGCGTATCTGCTGGCGGTATGTCTACCGAAGGTAATCTAGTGGCCAGCGATGCATGGCGGCTAGGTATCGGCGACATGGAAATATTCGAGACGCCGCCTACCAATCAAGGCAAGGTCATCGTATCTGTAGACGCTAGCAATAGCATGGGATGCTGGCATCATCCTGAGAGCGCATATAAAAAGTGCTTCGAGACCTACAACGGTGAGCTGGCATGGCAAGCCGCCGCCGCTATCAGTCAAGGTATCAGCGCTGAAGTTATGGCGTGGACAGGCAAGGCGACAAGCGGCGCCGCTGATGTTGCCAGTCATAAGGTAGACATATATAGCGTGGCCGCTGGCGAGATGCCAGTATGCCGCTGTCTACCGTGTAGATGTAGACGGTCTTGCGGCCATAGGCGCAACGGTTCTATAGACGGCAAAAGTACTCCGATGTGTTCAGCGCTGGCCGCGCTTGGCGAGCGGGTAGGCGACGACATAGACGGCGCGCTCGGCATCATGATAACTGATGGTAGTCCCGATGATTTTGACTGCGCTGTCAGGGAGATGGACAAGCTAGTCCAGCAGGGTATGCGCTTTGTTGTAATAATAGTGGCCGATGACTCTATGGCTGACTCACTAGTCGAAGTATACAAGCGAGCATGTCCAGAAGCGCCAATAGTAGCGATCACAAGTGACGACGACTTCGACAAGATGGGAACCATGATCTTCGAGGCAATCGGATAACAAACAATACAAGCGGCGCGCCGTACAAGCGGCGCGCCAGAGAGGCGGCGAGCGAGAGCCCATGTCTTAATTGGCATGGGCTCTCTGTTTGTATAGATGTTTCTATCAACAGCGCATAGCATGAGCATAGCGCCACGTATATACATGCTCTGGTATCTGACAGCATGGCGTACAGATACGGCGCGCTACGGCTGCGCTAGGCTGCATGAACGGCGATCACTGGCAACGCATAGCATGCATATTCCAGTATCCAAGCTAAATATTATGGCTCAAATGTTCTGATATCAGCGCATTAAATCCCCTTGACATCGTGGCTTCGCCCCCTTATTGTTGTACTGAACAACCTAGTTTGCTAGGTAAACCTAATCAGCAGAGCGGATAGAATCCGCAGAAAGTAGAGGAACAATAGAAATGCACAAGAAATTTACTGGATACTTTAGCGGTTGGAACCGTTGCGAGTGCGGCGCTACCCTGCTTCTGAACAAGAAGCAAGGCCTGCTCAAGCACAGGACAGGCGGCGAGAAGCGCCATGAGATAGTCATGCGGCGCCGTGAATTTGAAGCTACAAAAAATCTATTACGGAAGGCGTGGTGAACTGATGGAATACACATACAGAGCAGAAGTGAAGATGACTGTAGACGTTGCGGTAGAGGCTGAGTCTGAAGCTGTAGCAGTGGAACTGCTTAACCAGCACATCAAAGTGAGATCATTAGACCGCAGGGTATTATATGTCGATGAGGTAGAGTTTTGGATCGAGAACATGGTTGAGGTGAACTGATGAGTAAAGTAAAGGATCAGATGTGCGTGATTTGTTTAGAGATTATAGGCGTTGACCGCAACGGTATATGGGACGGCGGTCACAACGCCCTGCCAGTAGCGAAGGGGCGCTGTTGCGAGGACTGTAACGTGACTGCCGTCATCCCTGCTAGGATGCGCGCGCTAGTTGACGAGTTAGGAAGGAAGAACTGATATGAACTTATACACAACAACAACCGAAATTTATTTCGAGTCAGGTAGCCAAGCCGAGTTGGTGGCTACCTTGAAGTTTGAGCCGAGCACGCCTGAGTTCTGGACGGCGCTTGAACTGGAAGCGCGCGCGCTGGGCTACGACAAGGTGACCGAATCAGTAGAGGAACAAGGCGACCTGTGTAGTTGCGGTAGATACATGGACGAGCATGATCTCAGGGACTACAGGTGCGACAACGAGGACATCAAACACATGGACGAGGTCGATCAATACACAACGAGTGAAGGTGAGGTGCTATCGTGAGTTTTATAGAGAAGTCATTGTATGGCCAGAAGATTGAGCCAGTAACAATAGAAGAATTTACTGAGAGTCTAGAGTACATACTAGAGCGCGACTTTGGTGAACGCTGGGACTACACCCTCTATCCAGTGATGGAAGATGGGTGGTGCAACATCAGGCTGACCGTGCCTTGCGTTGAGACGCCATCCATAAGGGCGCTGGAAGGGGGCGCGGAAGTGGAGGCCAAGAATGAGTAAAGGCGAGGTTAACACCGTGCAGGTTAGGACGAAAGTGAACGCGCCTAAGTGGACAGCGCTGGCGCGCATTGCAATCGACGATCTGCGGCAATCAAAACTAAGGACAAGGGAATTCACTATCGCACTGCTGGAAGATGCTTGCGAAATACTAGACGCGCTCAATGATGAGGCGCAGAAAGAAGAAGAAGCATGACTACTGTCTTAGTTGGTAATCAGATAGAGTTGGCGCGGCTACTGACGTTGCGCGCTGGTATTGAATTGGAAGGCAAGGGACTGAGGCGGCGTGGTCGTAGCTGTCTTGCTATAGTCAAGAGTGAGTTCGGCTGGAAGGGTAACCGCGCCAAGATTCTGGCGCGGCTCTCTCGGCACATAGAATTGTTGACTTGGGATCAGGTGCAACATGGCAACATATAAGATATGCCCACCATGTTGGGACGACAGGAACGCAGACCTAGACAAGCACGCCTGCTTGGTTGGGTCAGATGAATGGACACATGTATTCGGCGCGCATCCTACACCAGATGCGTGCTACTGTCCGTGTAACGACGCGGAGAAAGGGGTCGGCGATGACAAATAGCGAGATGCTGGCAGAGGCGGCGAGGCTGGTCATGCGCTGTATGAATACACTCGATAGGAGCTTGGAGACATGCGACCATTGCGGCGTCACACGCAATCCCAACTGGACAGAGGCCAAGATGCACACGCAATTGATCGCTGTTAACGCCAAGCTTAACCGCTTTGCGCGCCAGCTAAGGGGTGAAGAATGATCGCCGTATCCTGCCCAATCGAAGACACGTACCTGATACACGAGGCAAGCCAGCGCCCTGTCGAGGGCGTGGCCGTGTACCTGTACAGCTTCGGCTGGGTATGCCAGAAATGCACTGACGGTACTGGCTCGGCGTCGCATTGCACACACATCAAGCTGGCGATTGACGCGCGCAATAGATATAAAGTATGATGTAGATGTTTATTGAAACAATAAAGAGGGAGTAACATGGAAACTTATATTACTGGCGGCGTGCGCCAGAACATGGCACAGGATATTGAATACGCGATGCAGATTCATGGCGCGCTTGAAAAGTTTAGGGCTGACGATTGGGGTGAAGTCGTCGGGCAGGATAAGAAGATGAACGATTCATCCGATAACCTCTATGCCTTGGGAGTGTACAGGGCAGGGCGTGATAAAGTCTGGATCATCAGGGAGCATGACGGAAGCGCCACAACAGTATTATACCCTGATGAATATTAGGAAGGCTGGTGACATGGTAACTACGGGCGAGATAACAATGACAGAGGTAGGATTCGAGGTCGATGGCCGTGAATACTGGCGCCTTGAGGTAGCGGCGCAACGTATTGGCATACACCCACAATCTTTGCAACGGCTCTGGCGCAATAGCGGTGACACGGATGATGCGCGCGTCGGACTCAAGCTGGGGCGTGGGCTTTTCTTCAATCAAAAACATTTAGCAACGCTAGGATATGATAGCGGAGAGGGAGTGGAATGAGTTCATACATAGGCAAGGTTGGACAGGTAGACCCGAAGTATTCAGCGACGGAGATGTGGCTACTAAAGATTGAGTTAGTCACTGAAGAAGGTAAGCGCTGGCTTGGTGCGTACACCAGCAAGAAAGGATACAACACAGCAGGGTTTGTCGAGCGCGTCATGGCTGAAAGAGACATGCCTGATGACAGTAAGACGCTCTGGTATGTGGAGTACGAGACTAAAACCGAGAAGGGTTACGAGAATTTGTACGTGACCTCGGCGCGTAGCGCGCAGGAGGGCGAGGTTCAGGCCGCCCCCCTAACGGGGGGCGAATCCGCCAAAGCGCCGCCGCGCACACAGCAGGCCACCGTCCCGATGCACGGAATGACTGCGGCGAACTGTGCTACTGAGGTGGTGAAAGCATTGGTGTCTGCTAATAGCGTAGAGCATAGCGCGAAAGCTATCTGCGACGCTTTCAACATGCTGAACGAGGGGTTCCTAGCCAGCATAGAGGGGCGTTACGAGAGCTCTGAGGATGAGCCAGTAGCAGACGACGAGCAATCCGCTATGGATGAACTGTTCAAGGAGAGTGTATAGTGCCGCGCAATGAGGAGAAGGTTCTAATAGCGAAGATGGGAAGGGGCGATGGCCTTCCGTCGCATGTACATCGTGTGACGGAGCGAAGGAAGCGGTGGTACGAGGTCGATGTAGACGGCGTGCTATACAAGATGCCCAGTGTGACGACAGTGCTGGGCAAGGTATGGCCCAAGCCTGCGCTGGTCAACTGGTTTGCCAAGCGAGGACGCGAGGCAATGGCTGAGTATCTGCGCGACTACACTGGTGAGCCCGTCACCGAGGGACTGTTGCAGGAAGCGGTGGACGAGGCGAAGCTAGCCCCCAAGAGGGACTCAGACGAGGCCGCCGACTTAGGCACTGCCGCGCATGAGTTAATAGCAGAGAAGCTACAGGGTAGGATTCATCCTGTGCCTGCCGACTTGCGTCATGTCATGGACGCATTCGATCAGTGGTATAAGGCAGAGGAGTTGGAGCTACTAGAGGCTGAGTGCGCGGTATACTCCACGCAAAACCTGTACGCTGGCACGATAGACGCGCTGTTTAAGCGCAAAAATTCCAGTGAACTGTTGCTTGTTGATTTCAAGACGAGCAAGCGAATTTACACCGAGGCACATATTCAGTTAAGCGGGTACTCACATGCGATGCGCGAGATGGCTGGCCGTGCTGGCTGGGACATACCTAGCATCGTGACTCAGGTCATACGGTTAGGCAAGGAGGCGGCAGAGTTTGAGGTTGAGCAGACACCAGATGGCCGCAGTGCCTTGACACAGTGGCACTCGGCACTGGAATTCTATAACACATTGGAGGGTGAGTTATGAGTATAGCATGCGATTTCGATGTACCCCATGCGGCCATATGGTGTAGGGAATGCTACAGACAGGAACTCAACGGAAAGATGCAACGCATAGCCGAGGCGCAACTGGCCGAGACTAAAAGACTGGCCGACGCAACTGAGCTTCTGGCAGAGGTAACGGAGGCTGGTGACGATAGCACGCCGAAGCGCGCGCCGAAGGCAGCACAGCCCGCTGCGCCGAGTACCAAGCCTAATTATAAGTGGAATCAGTGACTAGCTTTGAGCGTAACGGCGCAGGCTATATATACACAGACGACTGGAACGGACACACGATCATTGCGCGTATCTCCCGCATTTCTGAGACAGGGGGCAGGGTTGGCGCAGAGGTAGCGGTACTGGTAGACGGCAATCCTGTGGCGAGGTCGTCGCCCACGCTGACCAGTGTGTCTGGACTAGACCAGTTCTGGCGCAAGCTGAACAGGCGCCTCAAGTACGAGGACTATGGCATTGATTGGGAAGCATGGGCTGAAGGCATGGCAGGCAGGGTGCTTGATGCCTACAGGCAGGGCGAGCCTGACATAAGCCTGTCAGGCGTGCCAGTGCCTGATGAAATCGAGTTCCTAATCAATCCCTACATATTGCGTGGCCAGCCTAACGTGCTGTACGGCGAGGGTTCTGGGGGCAAGAGTACCTTGGCACTACTAATGGCTGTACTCATGGATTCTGGCCACGTAGACACGCGCCACGGCATGACTGTTAAGCCAGCTAAAACCTTCTACCTAGACTATGAGACGGATGAGTACGAGGTGTCTCACCGAATCAAGTGGTTAAGGGCTGGCATGGGACTGCAGGATAACGACTACGACATAGCATACCGCCACTGCACGCGCCCATTAAAGGACGAGGCCGATCAGATCAAGGAGATGATACGCAAGAGATGGCCTGACACGCCGTTAAGCGAGGTAGTCTTGATGGTTGACAGCCTTGGACTTGCCACTGGCGGCGCGCTTGAAGAAGCCGAGTCGGTGCTAAGTTACTTCACCGCCCTGCGCTGGATCGGCGCTACCAGCCTGACGCTGACTCATGTCAATAAAGAGGGTAAGATTTACGGTAGCATCTACACTATCAATGCGGCTCGCAATCTATGGGAGCTACAGAAAGAGGCGGTAGACAGGGGCAGGCTAGAGGTGGGCATGTTTCACCGCAAGGCTAACATCATAGAGCTATGCCAGCCCACTGCGTTTGAGTTGCGCTTCAACCCTACCGATCTGGTGGTCGAGTCGAAGGACATCATCGACTCGGTGGTCGGAGATAAGAAACTATCTATCGCACAGATGGTATACAAGCTGATCGAGGTCAGCCCCAAGCGGCGCGCGCTACTCCCGAAGATGGTCGGCGAGCGCACGGGCAGGGGTGAGGATGATGTCTATAACGCCGTGACCACTGCCATATCACGCATGTTGCGATCAGGCAGTGTCATAGAAGACCCTAACGATAAAGATATGGTACGCCTGCCGAGTGAGCAGGCAGAAGAGGAGCAGGACGAATGGAAGATAGAGTAGTGATTACGCTTTTAACGCACGCCAGAAATCAGGGCATAGTAATAACGCCGGAAAGGGACGGCCTCACGGCGCGCGGCCCGCGCGCTAAGCTGGCCAAGATCATCCTAGAGTACAAGGATGATGTGGTTAAGTTCTATAAGGGGCTGGAAGAACGCCTACGTGCAGGGCAACAGTGGTTACTCAAGGCTGACGCCGCGCTGTGGAATAGATATAACGACAGGCAACAACAGGCATTCATGGAGAACCTAGTCAGGTGGGACATGTTAGACAGCCTGCTTGAACCGAGGCGATGTCCCATAGAGGGTGGGTGCAATACGGATAGCCCAGTAATATGCAGGACATGTGGTGAAGGGGGAAAGAAATGATTAACTATGGAATTAGCCGATGTTCCAGATGCAGTAAGAGCCATAAGGGTTCCTGTAGAAAAGGGGGAAGGAAATGAAGTTTATTGATATCAATACAGCAACGAAGTGGTTATCGGGGCTTTGGTTCTGGAAGCCCAAGAAGAAGAAAAGGCGTTACGATCCAGTCAAGCGTCAGCGCCGCAAAGCGCTACGCACATCATTGGATACCCTAGACGAGATAGCTGGGTATGTTCTTAAAAACGAGTTCCGTCCAGACCGATCGTACCCCAAAGACATGAATGGGTACAACAGGGTTCACCCAATGTCGTTCAACCATGCCGAGCCTATGGTACTCGTAGAAGACCTCGCAGCACTACGTGGTGAATTTGCAGAGAAGGCGTACATACCAAACTGGCACGATGATGCCTGGCGTCTTAACGAGGAGTTCTGGAAGCCGCGTATTGATTCGCGCTTCGTGGCTAACCATACTGACTTCGATAAAGATAGGAGGGATACCATAGTGTTGGGCAGGGTGAAGGTGCCTGATCTTTCAGCCGTGCGTGGAAAAATCGTAAGGCCTATGAAATACCTGATTCAAGTTGACCACGCATTTGTAGAGCCTTCTGGAACATGGACTAGGCAAGGGCTATACGGAAGACAGAGTATCCACGAGCGGTGGCAGGTTAACCATATAGCGTTTGTTAGAGCGGGTAGTCCCGTACAGTACGCACATGATCAGGATGTCGAATCAATAGGTAACAGCTTTGCTTTATGGCGAACAAGAGAAATGTTTTGGAGCGTCACGCTACGCAGGGAAGAGGAGCCGGGGTTCCTGTTCCCTACTGACGCCATAGGAGCACGCGCTCTCTTCAAAACCCGTGACATACCTGACGGTAAGAAGAGGCGCACTGC
>NZER01000452.1 GCA_002690445.1 Candidatus Pacearchaeota archaeon | reverse complement strand
CTACCACTTATTGATCCCTTAAAGTCACTAAAATCGCAATCTCTTATAAACTCCATAGCTTCTAATCTGGTATCAAAACACTTAACACCATTAAAGGCTAATATTTGGTTTTTCTCTACTTGTAATTCTCCAAACAGCGATGCTTCAGTAACTACAGATTCTCCAAAGACATCATCACTATTTCCAACCATAAACATTGATTTTAATTTAATTTTCTTTTCTTTTTGATTTTTCATTGTTCCCCTATCTCCAAATAAGTTTCAATTGCATATAATCACCATGATTATAATAAGTTAACTTTAATATACATTATACCATAAGTAAAAGAATTATTTACCTTATAAGGAGAAAGATACAAAAAAAGTAGTAAAAGATATTACGGGGTATTACGGAGTATTACCAGATTAGGAGGAATTTGTGCTTATTTTAGTGTTTTACTTCCTATACGACATAATTACCATATAAATCTTGGGAAGGGTTTTAGGGCATTTTATAAAACATTTAGGCATAAAAAAAGGGGGTTGGTCAGACCCCCTTTGTTGCATCCCAGTCCATCATGTAGTAAGGAGAGCTATTGAGGAAGCTACCAGGCCTCCCGAATCTCTAAATTAGAAATTTGGTATAAGCCAGGTGCTGTTTGTTGGAAGGAAATTGGTTTAGTAAATTTACAGATCGCAAATTCTGGAACATCTTTATCTGGTTGGAATATAAAGGGCAAGGCAGTTGTGCAGCGATTCCACACTTGACTGAAAAAATCGTCTGAATCTGAAAGTGTTTCACCCTCGGTTAATAAGAGATCAGCACTATCTAAATCTTCAGTATTGGCATATCTATTTAAAGCATTATATTTAGGAAATATGTTTTCCTGTGAAAGAAAACTGAATGATAATTTCCAGATTCTACGAGAACTGTGTGCCAATGTTTGCCCTGTTGTTGGACTGTCAGGATCAGATAATTCCCACGGCCCAAGAGTATCGCCCCACATCGGAGGTCTCCACATTGTATTTGAAAGTGATGCCCCTCCTTTTGTCTCAATGTTTTTCGTTCCTGTGTCGTAGCCTAAAGTCAATTTTAGATCGGGTGAGAAAGGGGACTCCCAGTAAGTGCCGTACAGAAATGAGGAAAGTTTATAAGTTAAATTGTTCGCATAGTGTCTAAAATACAATGCTAAAGAATCTGTTGTATTATCACCTGCATTATTACCAACAGCAATAGAAAAGCCGTCATAAGTAGCACTTTGTGTATCATCTCCAGCAGTCCAATTGACATAAGGCGAAATTGCTAATGGGCTATAAGTATTTCCGTTTTCCTTTGTATATAATCCTTTAACTCCTGTTGTGGCAAAATTATGCCCTAAAACCATAAAAAAGTTTTGTTCATTAGGCATAAGTTTATCAAAAGTATTTAAGGTATTTTTATATCTTAATATTTGTTGATTATTATCTTCTGTTCCATCACCAGTACCAACAAATGAAGTTTGAGATGCTGGATTTATTCTAACTAAATTTTTATCGTTTTCTGTATCATAATCCCATTGTGGCAGATGTTCTAATTTGCCTAATGAATCTAACCATTGCAATATACTGACATAGAATCGGCATTTTCCAGTCGATTGGTACGGCATTAGTAACCTCCTCTACTTGATGTTTTTGTTGTCATTGTTCTTGGTGATTTTGTTATTCCTGTTTTCACTGTTTTATCATCCTTCTTAATATATAAATCTTCTGATGCTTTACTATGCTCTGCCCCTGTCATTGCCTTTGCTCCATCAAGCATGATATGATACAATCCTGTATATAAATTTCCATCAGCAGTATACAATTCACCTTTTGTTTGTAAATTATCTATTGTTGTTACATCAACTGTAGTTCTTTGTACTCTATTTTTATATACATAACCAGCATTCAAATCCTCTGACTTTGTTGTCATATCCTCTGATTTGCTATTTATAAGCTCTGAATAATCCTGCAACCTGACTATTGTGGCAAGGCTTGATTCTAAATTTTTATTGACAACTTTAGCAGATAATATTTTAAGCTCACCAATATAATCAAAAAGATTATTCAATCCACCTTCCCCCATTAGAGAAATTAATATTTTATTATTTTTAGCCATTAATATTGCATTATCGCCACAAGTTTTTGTTATTTTAAACTGTCCTTTTGTTTTAAGCTGTATTCCAACAACCTCTGCCCCCTCTATAGTACATGATCCTTTTCCGTAGTATATTTTCATTAATTTCCTGCTCCGTATTTTTCAGCACAATCAGCATCAAGAACACAGTTTGTAAGCGAAACAAGGTCTAATATAGTATAAGCACTATTGCCATCCATATCCCCTTGCCAACCATACTCACTATGGCAATATCCACCTAAAAGACATTGAGTTAACATTACGACATCAATTATATCCCAAGACCCATCATTGTTCATATCACCTATATCACCTTCAACATCACCTTGCCCTGTAAAATGAATATTGATTTCATTTTGTTGTGCTATAGATCGTTCAAATTGAGTAGTTCCTTCACCAACATTTTCCACTACAGGATTAAATTTATAAACCATTTTAATTTGTACTCCATAGCCCTCAAGATTCCATATTCCTGGATCAAATAGTCCATTTAATAAATTAAAATCAAATTCATTTGTTTCATATATTCCATCACCTTCAGAGTTAGTTTGTATTATACCATTATAAGTGCTTGGTGACGGAAATTGTGAACCAGCATTAAATAAATCTGATTTAAAATTATAATAAAAATTACCATATTGATAATCTGGAACGATAGGCAAACCAAATTCATCGGTAGCATCATATTCAAATACAAATTTTAGTTTCCATTTTAAATTATACCCTCCACCAGCATATTCTGATATATAAGCATCTTTAAGCTCCTGATCTATTGGTATTGCATAACCGATTGATGAGCCATAATCGTTTTCTTCTGGGTCTTGAGTAATGAGATGCTCTTTCATAAACACATCCTGATCCCCACCTGGATCAACATAATATGAAAAATATATTGCTTTTAGATTATGTCCTTGAATGTCAAAAACACAATTAGTTTGCAATAGTATAATGGGGTCAGGGGCAGGATCGTCTTTATTCTCTACATATTGATGCCAATATGCTTCTGCTGCATCATGCACAGATACACCCTCTCCATAATCTACTGTATCACTAAACACCCAGGGATCGTTTATATCATGTTCAGTAGGATTTGAAGAAAATAGTGTCACATCTAAAGGATCACTTTGCAATGGACAGTCATCTCCATGTATAAAACTACTACCAAGCACACAACTACCATCATCAAAATCAGCTTCTGGGTTATAATTCCAAGCTGCTTGTTGTCTGCACCCCCATGCTGCTTCTGTAAATTCATATTCATTAGATAAATTATGTAATTGACATAATGTATATTCACAATATTCCAGCGTTTTTGTCGATTTTATACACATGAAAATTGGATAAATCTGTTGTCCATTCAGTTCATGCCCTACATATGGAGTGCCATCAACAAGATAATCTGCATCATATCCATAATCAATATTATAAGGCTTAACATTTCCCATGACCTTATCGAAGGAACAAAGTGAACCAACTTGAATATCTATATATTTTAGGCTTAATCTAACAGTTATAAGAAGGTGAGAATTGCAATGCCAAAGTAACATCCACCTAACAAATTGATTTGCAGTATTAAGATCACGAATGTATTTGCCCCTATCATCATCAATTACAAGAGTTGTATTATCATCTCCCTCCAGCCCATAATAATCCCTTGTATATGTACTTCCGACAGGCAATATATCAGTATCATCTATATTGATCACACCAGTTGTTTCTAAAAATTCATCGGCTGCGTAATCTATTTTAAACTTTAGCTCAATAGAAGTGAAAATTTCTTCGATTTTACTACGTTTATATGACCAGGAGATACAATCTGATGCTTCAATTCTTGTTGATGCTGCAATATCTTCAAGATTATATGACATTTTGATAACATCAAAGGAAAATTCACCAAGATTATTATAATGTGGGATATAAGGACTTGCAGAACTAATATTTTCAAATAATTTTTTACTGTTAATCTTCTTTGATGCTACTGTAAATGCGTATTTCCATGATGAATATGCTTCCTCGTTTTGTGCTACTATATCTCCTGCCCCAGAAGGTAACAATTCCACATTCATAATATGGGATATTATATCAGGTGCAGTTTCTAATAATATATTTTCTCCGTATTCGTTTTGTCCTTTCCTACCTTTTATATTAGCATAATAATCTTTCTTAAATATTTTAGTTGCATATATCTTTCTAACTATATCTATTTCATTTAATTCTCCATATATATGTAATGTTGAATCTATATTGTTACCATTTTTTTCAACACCAATATCTATATTCAAATCAGCATCAGCGTTATTACCACCATTTCCTAAAGATATAAAATTAAATAATTCATTTAATGCAGAATATGCTGATGGATAAGTGGTTATTGTATAAAATGAACCAAGCCAATGCCTTCCAAAACTATCACCACCCCAATCGCCAGAAGCTGTTTGTGCATTGGACATTACAATAGCCCAAGTTCCACCTGGGTCTGATCCCTCTGTAGGAACCCAATTTATAATATTGGTTAAATTCCTGCCATTTATTGCAAAGTTAGTTACATATATTTCTTTATCTTTATTATAGTCATATTGTGGAACAAATGATAGATTTAATTTTAATAATGATTTTATCATAAGCTGTTCATCATCATCATCACCAAAAAGAAATTTATATAATATTTTAAATTCTATTAATATATTTCCAACATTTACATCGTAAAATAGTATTTGATCTGCAAGATGTTGAACTGAATTTACTGTCTCTCCTCCAGTTTGATGTTGATCCCCACCATGTAATTCAATGTTATTAACGTCATAAGAGCCATCTGTAATAGCATCAATGGTTTTAGGATATTCAGTTAATGTAAATCCTTCTGTATCGTGATCCCCCCAAGTTGGATCATCTGGATTTGTTAAGGATAAAGATATATTTTTAGAACTATCAGCACATTTTAACTCTGGTTCTATTAATTCACCAGTAGCAGTTGTAGAACCAGTACCCCCATCACCTGTTAGTTCCGTTTCTGTTTCTGGAAATATAGCTATATTATTTGAATTGAATATTATTTTAGGATTACTATGAGTTATAGGTTGATATTCATATTGATCTGCCTTGAATACATTAATATAATGGCTATCTTGGTGCATATATAGAGAGCCTTCAGTAACAGAAAATATATTTATATTTTCCTCATATGATGTGATCGGTTGCCAATCTACTATTAATTCTTTATGACCTGTCCCAAACACCACAGGACTTCTATCGACATGACCATAACACATTGGCACAGGGTTCCCCCTCGATTGAACTGGTATGTTCTGATTTAATGGCATGGTTTCGATTGGTAAATCTTTATGAAAAATAGACTGGCTTTTATCTTCAACGACTATACTTGCTTTATCGTCATCGTGACTATAACGCAAAACAGTTCCCTTAAATATTAGCTTTGCATTACCTTCAGTCCCTGTCCCATCACCCAATTGCGTTACAGTAGGCGAAATCCAGTAAATATCGACACTTTGATTGATAAGTGAGCTATCACCTACCGATTCATTAAAACGCTCTCCATCGACCTCATATAAGCTAATAGATAAAGTTAATGAACTGATTTTGTATTTTCTTGTCTTTTCAATATCAATAGACTCTTTCAGAGATGGCATAGATAATAATATTGGCTTATAATATTGGCCATCAATAGTGGTTGAGTTTGTTGATATATAAATACTCTCGCCAATAACTACTACAGGATAGATATTGGTGTCCTTCCCTGTTATGTCGGTGGCAAAACTCATGCACTATTCCATTTATTTATAGGGCAACTCATACGACTAAAGAGAATTTTTAATTTTAAAAAACATCCACATTCAAGGCATCTACGAGTTTCTGTAATATATTCACAAGCATTGCATACATCCCATCGCTGTTTTCTTGTTTGAAGATTAGCTAATCCCAAAATCAACCCCACGCCTAATTCCTTCACGGATTTTTTCTGCTAATTCCTCCTCAACAAATGTATCTGAAAGCACATTACCAGACACATTCACAGTTACAGATGATCCTTGTGGGCCTTCCAGGTTAGGCCCTTCAAGTGGTGTGATTGATACTTGTTCTGCTCCTGCTTCACCAGCCATTATAAGAGTTGGTTGTGAAACAACCTGATCCATACCAAATTGTGCAGCTTCTATTTGTTTAACAGAAGCCAATCCAGATGTAAGAGCAGCAACATATGCAGTAGCACCCAATGCAGGGCCAATAACAGGAATCCCAGCCATTGCTTTAAAAGCAGCATTAGCACCTGCATAGGCATCTACCAAAGCTTGAACTTGTGCTGCTCTTTTTGCTGCATTTTCCATTCCTTCCCAGCCAGGTGCTTTAGCCATATTCTGCATATTGGAAACAAAATCTTTACTTGCTTGTTTTCTTTGTGCAGCAAGTTTAAGTTCTGCTTCTAATTCTTCTTTTGTTTTTTTTATTACTACTTCTTTTTTATCTTCTGGCTCTGTTTCTTCTTTTTTCAATTCTACTATTTCTGATTGTAATGCTTTTATTTGATTAATTATTTCTAATTGTCGCAACCCTGCTTCTAATGATTTTTGATCTTCATCCAACCATTCTTGAGCCTTTTTTGTAAGGTCATCAGTTAGCATATTTTCTTGTTCCCAATAAGCAATATCACCTAATGTTTGTTCAGTTTTTTGCTTGGACAATTCTATTGATGCTCGTATTTGTTTTTCATTAAATCTTCCAAGTTGCGATTCAAGATTAGATATTTTTTCATTTGCTACATCAACTTGTAAGGCCTTTACAAGTCCTGCGTCTGCACCTAATTCTTGTAACGATTTAACCATTTTTTCAAGTGGTGTCATTCCAAGTTCAGCAAGACCTTCAATTAAACCTGCCACCCCTAAAGCAACCTGTGTTATTATTGGTGCAATAGTATCGCCCATAGTAACTGCCAGATCAGCGAAAGCATTATTCATCTGTGCAATCTTATCTTTTGTTGTTAATTGTTCTTCTCCTAATTGAGATACAAGAAAATTAGCCTCTTTCATGGCTGCATTAACAAATGCCTGTTTTCTTTGCGTATCTGTCATTGCAGAAACTGATATATTATTGGCTTCTGCAAAATCCTTATATGATTTATTAGTATCTACCATAATACCCAGATTGTCCAGCATGAGTTTAGAATTATGAACACATAAACCATTTGCAAAAAAGTTTGCTGTTTCAGGTACAGTTAAATCATAAACATCTTCTTCACCAAAAGAGTTAATTGAATGTATTTCAGAATATTCATTATCTATATTTAATATTTTTGAGCCACTATCTAATTCGCTTAAGTATTTCCATCCGTTATCTGTTAAATATCTATGATTGTCTGTGGATTTTATATATTTACCATCTTTGAAAGTAACAATATATATTGGCTGAATACCATTATTATGAAGATGGGTTACTTCTGTTTCTATTATTTTATCATCTTGATATGATAATACAATATCACCTTCTTTTATATCAATTATCTGTTTCATTCCATTTTTTGTAGAAATAAAAGAATCGGAGGTTAAACATTGCCGACCCATACCAGTAACAAGGCTGTCAATAGACTGAACTGTATCAATACCAAGAGATTGCCCAAGCCTTTGTGCTACATCAAACATACTTGCCATCTGATCTTCACTGTCAGTAATACCAAGCAACATAGCAGCATTTGCTTTTTTCATAAGTGTTAAGCTATCTATGGTGTTATCAGTTGCAGATTTGAATTTGTTAAATGCTCCAGTTGTAAAGCCTGACGATTTAGCCAGATTGTCAAATCCCCTTTTTACACCTTCCATTTCTGCCGACATTTGTATAGATTTTCTCAATCCCTGCATAACAGCAGCAACCCCAACAGCTTGTAATGCCAAGCGTTTCAAAGACCCTGTTAAAGACCCTATACTTTTACCAGCAGCTTTTGCACCTCTTTCTTTTACATTTATGAAAAAATTAGGCATTAGATTTCTCCCTTTGCTTTTTAGCCATGCAATTATTGACCTCCTCCTCAATTATGAGGAAATCATCTATTATATTTGGTGGTGTTTCTTTTAGGGAAGGATAAGGTGGGCAGTTAAATTGCTTACAAAATTTGTATTCTGTTATGCGATCCTGACAATCTTCATCAATTAGAAGACCATGATCGGCAAAGAAAAATGATTGTGTGTATATTGCTTCTCCCACATTAAACCCTTTTGATTCTGCTTCTTCATATAGTCTTATAATTTCATCATACACATCCGTAATACCCTTAAATTCGGACTTTCTACGATTACTTGGACATAATGCTACATAAGGGAATGAAACGTCTGTATAAGCACCTTGTTGAAGTCCGTTGTGGCTAATCCATACATTGATCCGAAGCAGTAATTCATCTATTTTTTTTTATTAATTTCATCTGCCAATTTGAGTGCAATAACTTCAATCTCATCTTTTGACAGATTAAATACATCTTCCTCTGTTAGTGTTGTTGCAAGATTTAATACATCACAACAGGCATCGAACATACAATAACCATTCTTTTCCAGATGTCCCTGGCGTACAAGCCTATTAATAGTTCTTCTTGTTTCAAGGTTCCAATCCTTTGTAGTAACTTCAATTTCTTTGAAATCAGTTCCTTTTTCTGGTTTTACTTTGATCTTATCAGGCATTATGCTGTTTTTATTTCGACTATAGTGCTTGTTGTTGCTCCACTATATGTGCATCTAAAAGGAATAGTTTGTTTCCAACCATCATCATCATAACTTATTCCTGAACCATCTACCATAACTTTTGGTGCATCAATCTGGAATACATCCCCTGCTGATAAAGCCAATGCAACAGGTGTCGATGTATCTATTGCATCTGTGCTTTCAGCATCCCTTTTACAAGTAAGTGAACCTGTTACCTCATAGCCACCCAAAGCATATCCTTGTGGTTTAAAATTACTACCATTATCAAAACCAATCCTATTAACAGGTCTTGCTATTGCAAGTTCAAAACCATATAACAACAAATCTTGTTCATTTAATGTTTCAACAGTTAAGTCGTGCATATTAAACATAGTTGTTTGGTCTG
>NZER01000451.1 GCA_002690445.1 Candidatus Pacearchaeota archaeon | reverse complement strand
TAATAAAAAGCTCTTTGCCTTTTTTAATGTTGTCGTCTGCTTGAGCAAGGCTAACAAACACTAATAATAAAATTGGTAATGCTATATTCATGTTATCCGTCCCAGTTACGTCTTCTCTGGCGAGTAGACTTCGCTAAGTCTTTGTTCATTTGTTCTAGTGTAAAGGGTTTTTTCTTTTTCTTACCCCCTTGAAAGCTCTTCCACCATTTTGGTATTTCCTTTAGTAAAAAATAAATAGTTAACCCCCATAGGGACACCGCTATGCAAACTATGCCCCACTTAATAACCGCCACTTCTTTTAATAGTTCTTCCCACATGTCATTATTTATATCTTTTATACCCCCACCAAGCGTTTCTTAAAACGTAACCCAAATGAGCTACATCTTTCCATTTGCCTTCTTTTTTAAGTTCTTCTATTTCTGTTTCAGTGTCCCTTACTTTTCTGCAAAATTTCTTACGGTTTTTATAGGGAACCATATATGGCGGTAGCTTTATGTCATTCATCCCAGTGCGCCTTTATTTCTTTCATGTTTGTTTCCCCCATATACCAAACCTGACAGCTAAAGTTGTCGATTTGAGGCCAATCCATTACATTCTGTATCATGTAAACATGGTTTAGGTACTCGTCGTCGTTTATTTTTGTAAAAAAACATTCTAGTCTAGTGGTCCTGTCTTCCGTTAGCTTTACTGTTATTTCTGGCTTTAAATTAACTAACCCCCCTACTACTCTTTCACAATACTTCCTATTTACGCGAGGTGATTTAGTCATTTTTATAGATTCTAAATTTGCCCCCTTTCGTGCTACACCGCTTAATAATAAGTGATATACATAGTCGTCATGCAAGCTGCTTAACTTGTCGTAGAACAATTCTTTCGCGTCTGCGCTGAATATGTATTGTTCCGCCACCTCTTTGCCCTTTCTAGTGTCAAATTTTTCTTCAGCTTAGAGGCTTTTATCTCTAACTGACTTATTCTAGATTCTAGTCTAGAAATTTTCCATTTTAACACACGGTCGAGCATGGTTATTCTTCTAGTGGGTTTGTTAAAATCGTGGGTAATTCATTTATTTCTGTTATTTCTCCGTTTTTATCTGTCCTGAAACGAAAAGCCGTCTTTTCGTCTCCTGTTGCGCTAAATATTTTCTTTTTTAATATCACTTGTTTGTAGGGTTTTACTTTGATTAAAGTTATTGTTGCTTCCACTGGGTCTTCGTCTTTTTTACTGTAGACATGCACGTTAACTATATTCTCTCCTTCTGCTGCTCCCCGGAACCCTACGATTTCTTCGTTGAATCCTACGACTTTCCCTTCTGTGTCTGTTTCAAGACTGTTGTTTCTGGATTTACCTAGTGCATCATGGTTAAGGCTTATTAGGCTACCTTCTCCTCCTTCTCTGTTGTTAAAACTAACTATGTGTCCTGTAGAGGCTTGGACATAAAGATCTAAGTCGTCCTCGCTGTTTCCGTCCCACGTTAATATAACCTCATACAGTGTGTTGGGTGGTCGCATCTTAACTTTTTCCTCGTCAGCCTTAAGAAGAAACAGAATGGCGACTAGCATCAACAGACAGCAGAAGAGTACGTCGATGAATGGTCTGAATGAAAAAAATTTTTTATATCCTTTATTAACCGTCATTTTCAATCCTAAACCTTAGTATCATTAGTTGAGCTTGGAGGGGGAGGCTGAAAACAATACCGCAGATTGTTGTATAGAATGCCGTGTTAAGTCCTGTTTTAAGTCCGGAGACTATATCGCTGACCTCCGTGCCTTCGTTAAGGCTAGTTGATGTTGCCACGCATAAACCAAATACTGTTCCAAGTAATCCTAGGGAAAAAAAGTGCTCGGCAGTAAACCATCCTACTTCGGCTCTTCTAGTGAGATATTGGGCGTCGTGTTCAGCTTTTTTTGTATCAAGCCTGTCAGCTAGATAGCACAGCTTGCCAACATAAGTAGACATAACTACATACAGTGTCATTATCGCTATAGTTAAATAACTAACGTCACTTTTAACCATGAGTGAAATTCCGCCTTTCGTTTCAGCAAAGAAAACTGCCGTCATGAATACGGAATTAAGTAGAAACCATTTTGTAAAAGTTGTCATGTGTTTATTAATTATAGGGTTAGACTGTCAAAATATAAAAACAAATCACTTTTTAATTTATTTTTTATATTCGTTATCATCGCGAGGGGTTATGTTGTAGTCGTAATTTGAGTTATCTTCCAAAACCCATTTCCAGTTTTGTTCTACCGACCATTTATGTTCGTGTAGTTTTCTTTCTACCACCATTTGCCCCGGCTTTGTACAAAACGAAGGGTCATGGCACAGCAGCCTGTTGTTAGGTTGTGCTGCATAATTTCCGTTATCAAGTTTTATAACGTGCCCGCATTTATGTTGTCCTGCTGCCTCCGAAAAGCCAACGTCAGCCATGTTTGCATCCTCGTGACCCCAGTCTAAGGTAAATAAATATATTCCCTCATACTTTTCCTTGCGACGGCTTGTATATTTCATCTTCCTGTTTCTGAGAAGATCGAACACCGTAACGCTTATATAATTACTAAAGCTATCCCAAAGCATTAATTCATCAAGCTCCACCGCAGGAATGTCTTCCTTGTGGCAAAAAGCGTGGATTGGTAGCCTCCAAAAAATACCTCCATCCTCCATTAGACAATGAAAAAGAGGGACGTTACTGGTAAGACTTGCTACCCCGAAAATAACGCATGGATAAAACGTACCGTGACCGTCCTCCATGTTTCTTAAAAACTCGCCCCTTACAAAGCACTCTTGAGGTGGGACATTTGTATTTAAGTAAGCCATGTTATTCGTAGTTTTTTACCGCGGGATCGTTGTAGTCTAAAAAAAGCTCTTCATCTTTGTTTATTTTTTTTGTCGTTATGACGTCGTCCGTGACTGCAACGTACTTTAAATTTGGAGCGTCAGAATGGTTAATAAGATAAACACAACCACCTTGCACCCATCTGGGTAATCCTTCAGAAATTTCATATTTACCCTTGCACATCGTAAGCCTAGTGTAGTCGTCTACTAGCTCAAAAACCCCCTTCTCTAAAACACTTAATTCTTCGGGAGAATAAAAATGATAATCGTTATCATGCCCTTCTTTTTCAAGAGCTAGGAAGGGGTCAGTGTCAGAAGGTATGTCCTTTATAGCAAAAACGCCGACTCCGTGAACCGGAGAACACCTAGCTCGGCAGTAAAGATTTTCCTTTAGGAAATTTAAAAGCTTATTTTTTTTGCGCACCCCTTCTTCCTTTTCTTTTCTTTCTTCTTCTTTTTCTTTTCCGCTGGCGTTAGTTTTGCGGGTTTCTTCTTTTCTTTTTTTCTTTTTTCTTTATTAGCCATAATTATTTCATTCCTTGTGGGAAGGTTAGCTTGTCGGCGTGGTTTACCGTCCAGCTAACTTCGTGGGTTACTGCTCTGTATGTTCTGGCTGCGCTTGGAAATCCGTTGCCAGATTTCTTTACGCCTCCGAAAGAAAGATGTGACTCTGCGGCAATGGACCCACCGTTCCAGTAAATCATTCCCGCTTCACATTCGTCCCGTAAGACTCGTGCTTTTCTAAAATCGTTCGTAAGCACACCAACCGCAAGCCCGTAATCAGTATCATTATAGATACGAATGGCGTCATCGAGATCGTCAAAAGGAATAATAGCAACGTGAGGCCCAAACACTTCATTCTTTAGATAAGGTACATCACGCCACTCGGTTTTGTAAACCATAAAAGAAGAGAAAAATGCTCTATCATTTATAGTCTCATATTTAGGTTCAAGTAAAACCTCTGCTTCTGCGTCAGCTAGGACCATGTCGTTATATTTTTTAACTTTTTCGAAACCTTGTTGATTAATTAGAGGGCCATAGTTCATGGACTCATCTGGCTTGTATTCTACCCAGCCAACGGCGTCTGGTGTGCCAGAGGTGCTAACTACCTTTTCAAAAGGGTTTCCTGTTTTTAGGTTAGACGCAGCACTGGCAAAGTCTTTAGCGAATTGGTCTACAATGGATCTTTGTACTATCATTCTGCCTGAAGAAACACAACGTTGCCCAGAGAGCTTGTGCGCGCTTGCAATGGCTGCTTCTAGGGCAAGTTTAGCTTCGACATCATCAAATATAATACAGGCAGACTTGCTGCCCATTTCGCATGAGGTCGTCTTGTGCCAACTTTCGGCTGCTACTTTTCTAACGTGTTGACCAACTTCGGCAGAACCAGTAAAACAAATATGATCCACATCAGCGCGAGCCAAGAGATCACCAGTACAACCAACCCCATGCACCAAGCTAACAACTCCATCAGGGAGACCAGCTTCCTTATAAATCTCGACAGCCATTTGGGTTGACATTGGTGCATCTTCACTAGGTTTAATTACTACCGTATTTCCCTCTACAATTGCTGGTGCCGCGCACCAATATGCTCCAATTGCTAATGGAAAATTAAACGGAGATATAATAGCTATTACACCCTTCGGTTTGCGCAGCATATAACAATCTTTATCTTCTATCTCAGACGCAACTGCTTCGCCGTGGGAATATCTACCAGAACTAAACGCAAACTGAGCCATATGTAAAGCTTCATTTACCTCCGCTATGGATTCGTTGTAGTTTTTGCCTGTCTCTAAGGAAATTACGGTTGCGAGCTCCTCTCTTCGGCGTTCAATTATTTGAGCTACTTTATACATGTAGTCTGAACGGACAAAGCGGCTTACTTTTTTCCATTTATGAAAAGTTCTACGCGCAGACTCCACCGCCATCTCCACTTCCGTGTGACCGCTTAGGGGAAACGCCCCTTGTGCTTTGCCGGTAGCAGGGTTTAGTTTGGTGTACATTTCTGCAGTGGCTTTCCACTTGCCGTTGATATAATTTCTGCCTTCGAAGTTCATGAAATGATAATTATTTGGTTGATTCCATAAGCTCTTTAACGCTGTCTTTGCAGAACCCAGCGCCTTCTCTATTAATGAATTCATATATTACTCCTGTTAGTTGTGATGGTTTGGTGAAAACCTGCGTTAGGTTGGGGTCTTTGCAGGTGATTGGCTTTTCGGAATAAAATTCCGCGTATCCTTTTTCTTTCCACTCGTTCATGGTTGCTTCTACGTCCTCTACTTGGTAGGCCATGTGATGGATGCCGCCGACATTTCCTCTTTCGGCTACCCAGTCTCCAACAATTGAGCCTTCGCTACCATCACTAACGAAAATCTCAGGAGGAGCATGATACTCTGCTTTAATGGGGGCATAGGGGCCAGCTTGTAAGGCATGATAAGTCCAAAGCGCTGTATCTGGATGTCTTGTTTCTGGCGGAACTAGAGCTAGGCAGTCGGCCTTAGACTTGTCGTCGAATTCGATTTGAAATTCTGTCCCAATTTTGTATCCAAAAGCTTCTTGAATAAAGGATGCGGTCTTATATCTATCGTTTGTCCTATAAGCTATGTGGTCTAGTCTCATGTTTTAGTTGTCTTTATTTTGCGCTAGTAGGAGGAGATAGTCAACTAAGTTTCTTATCTTTTTAACTTTAATTATTTCATTGTAATATTCTTCCCCAGATTTAGAGTTATACCCTATGGAATAGTTTTCTCCTAGGCTTCTTCCGTATCTAAAAGAATTAAAAGACAGTTCTTCTTCCCGTTTTTCTAGGCATCGTTTGATTATTTTTACAGAGTCTTCTTCTTTTACGATCTCAGCGAGCGTAAGTTCTATTTCTTTAAGATATTTATCTCTTTCCATTCCAATATCTCTTCTCTGCTCATATCCCCGAAGTCATTTTTGGTAGGAAAAGCCACTTGGATTTGATGGGGGTCAAAATAATTTTTAAGTTTTCTTACGGCAGCCTCAACACCTTTGTTCCCTGCGCTATTATTATCTGAGTCATCGTTAAAAGATACAAAAATTTTATTAGGATCTAACTTAATTAATAAACTAATAAGGGAAGGACTTATGTTTAGTCCAAAAACTACTATAGTATTTTTAATCTCGCACTCCCACAGGGCAAGCATATCTCCAATGCTTTCAATCAGGATGATTTCTTTTTTTTCTTTAAGGGCTTTGTGGTTTACTTGAAGGGGGTATTTCCATTCTGACGTCTTCCCTCTGTGCAGCCACTTGGGGGTACTTTTTCCTTCAGGAATTTCTTTAGTGTATCTTCCTGTTACTCCTATTAGCTCCTCCTTGGAATTAAAAATTGGAAAAACATACCTGTTGGCCATTGTTCCGTTGTGAACAACCCCACCCTTAAAGAGCTCTAGCGTTTGCTTTGATACATTGCGACTTTCCCAATAAGAATGATCTGGAACTACTTTTTCGAGGTAGGAACTTGGGAAAATTTTAATGCCTGAGACGGGGGGTCTGTGCTCTCTTTTGATTTCGCCACTGACTTCCCATTTATCTTTAAGAACAACCTTAGCTTCCTCTATGGTCTTTAGCCCCATGGAAAGTTGTATTAAATGTTCAAACGAACCGCTAATTTGCTTACTGAAATCAATAAAGTGGCCCGTATCCTTCCTGACGGAAAGCACCGTATCGCTACTGGAATCCCGATACATAGGTTTCATTCGGAATTCCCTTCCGTTATCTTTTATGTTGGAATACCCAACGTCTAGGAGGATATTTTTAAAGTCCATTTATATTACGTCACCGTCTTGGTTGCTTTCGTCTTCTAAAGAATACTGCATTCTTTCTCTAGCCGCAATATCAGCAGCACTGCCAGATTCCTCAACGTTAAAATTTCTTACAGTAAAGTTAAGAAAGTTATTTTCAAATCTTACATTACCGTTTTCGTCAGTTCTTCTTACTAGATCATGGTGTCCGGCTGCATCTTTACCTTGGAATCTTGTTTTAAGAGTAATAAGCTTATGCGTTCCAAACTCTTCTCCGTCATTAGCAAGCTCATCTACGGTTTTTCTCCTAAAAATTCCAACGAATGACGCAAACCATTGAAGACGGTCGGATTGGGCAATTGCGGAGCTATCATCGATGACTGCGCCTCCGCGTCTGTTGAAATTTTCTCCACTTCGGTTCATTTGCATTGCTGTAACTATTGGGCATTCTAGTTCTTCTGCAAGTTTCTTGAGCTTGTCGACTTTGTCTCCTATCGCTTGGTACTCTGCCCAGTTGTTTCCAACTCTTTCTCCTGTAAGCTTTATGTAATCATACCCTAGGATAAACGGGTTTCCTCTACCGACGTGAGTCATAGCCCACCTACGTACGAACGAACATAGTTGGTCGATGTTTTTATTTCCTACTGGGTAGTGGTAAAATTCGCAATTACTTATTTTTTTAAAAGCGGCTCTAACTTTCTCTATTAACTCCGAGTTTCTCTTCCAGTTGCCTGTTTCAAGGTGCCAAAGGGATACCCCGCTAAGCGCTGAAGCTATTCTAAATTTTACGTCTTCCGTCTCCATTTCTGTATCTAGCAGGAGGGCTTTTACTTTACCTTTTTCTGCTATCTTTCTGCACAGATCAGCTATGAAGGTAGATTTACCTTGGCCGGGTCTAGCAACAATCGCGTATAAGTTCCCCGGACGTAGCCCTCCATACATTCTGTTGAATTCTGGGTAAGGCGTAGCAAATCCGGATTCTTCGCAGGGATTGTCGCCCCTTTCTTCTACTAGAGACTCTATGTCGTTTAAGAGTAGTTCTGGATCTTTCTCTGCTGTTTCTATTTCTTTAAGTTCATCGCCATATAGTGTATCTACTTCGCTTACGATCTCGTCAATGTTTTTTTCACCATTTTCCTTTAGGTATTTTTTTATTTCATCACACTTATTGTAAACATTTCTTCTGACTGTTAGCTTGGCGAGTTCCTGCGCGGCTTCCATTAAGCCTTTGACATTTATTGATACGAAAGAAATTGATTCTAAATAATCATAAATATTAATATCATCCTTGAAGGATATACCGATGTTTTTTATTTTTTCAGCGACAATTACTGTATCGACGCTTTCGTTTTTAATTATCGTACTTCTTAGTACACAAAAGATGGTTTGATGAACTTCGTTTATAAAGTCTTTTTCAGAGATGTATCTCTCAATGTCTGCGAAAAGTTTGGGGTTTTTGATTAGCCCGCCTAGCACGTGTCTTTCTATCTGTATCGAATATATTTGTTCCATATTTATTACTGCCTTTCATCTCGACTCCCTCCCTGCTTGTTTCTGTCTTGTTACACCACTCAGTATTGTTGTCGTTTGTTTGCATGTACTGAGTATACGGGAATTTTTATTAGAGGCAATAAAAAAATTAAATCTTTATCCCAAATGTAGTTTCAATGGACTTTTTAGATAGGTTTTCTAAGTCACTTTCTTCTAGTTCTATCAGTTTGTACCCGTTTTTTTCGAGCCACTTAGCCTTTTCCCAGTCTCTTTTAATTGAAGCAAGGTACTTCGCTCTTGAGTTACCGTGAAAAAACTTATTAAAGGAAGAGTGCTGTGGGCCGTTTACCTCTACGGCAACTTTGATTGTCGCGTTTAGAATGTCTACTTTGAGTCTGGTTCCGTACACGGGGAACTCTTCATACACTATGTGGGAAAGCCAATGGGGCTTGAGGAAGTCTTTTACTTTTTTTTGAAGTTTGGATCTTGACTTTTTGTTCCAGTCTATGAGGTATTTAGATACGCTTTTGTTTTGCGGTCTTCCATGTATGTTGAGCAGCCTCATTAAATTAATTTAGTATAGCTATTTTGAAATGTCCAGAATGGTTTGTTTGGGTCGGCGGATTTAGCCAAATTTATGTCAACATTTCTTTCTAGACCTATAGTGCTATACGGACGACGCTCCGATTGAATGGGGCAACGGGGACCGCCGTTGGGGTCGTCCTGCCAGTCGTCTGGGTGTTGATCATCAACAACTTCGCTCATGTACAAACCCCATAGCTCTGGGTAGATTTTTTCGTATAGGCGTGGCCTGAACTCGAAATCATCACCGTAGTTACCGCAGAGATATTCATTGTATCCACCTGTTTTCCAGTACCCTTCCTTGTTTAAAACAAAAATGTCTGGAGGGCTGACTTGTTCACCGCAAACAGCAAACGGCGGGCAGCAGCTAACTTGTTGACCATGAAAGAAATAACCGAATCCGTTAAGGAAAAGGTGATGTGGAGATTCTAGTATTATCCTTAGATCGTCTTCTTTTATTATCCAATCTATGCCTGTTTTTAGTATCCATTCGTTTTTCGATTCTTTGAAAGCTATGTTGTTTGCTGCCCCTTGATTCCAAGGTATGTCTACGTGAATTTTATACAAATTTAAATTTAATATATCAACGTAGTCCTTTGCTAACTGGAAAGCTTGCTCTTTTTGTGAGCCATCGTCAACAATTAAGAGATTAAAACACTCCCTTACCTCTTCACTAAAAGAAGAGTACAATTCTAGATTAAACCTTAGAGCATTGTGCTGATTATAAAAAGGAAAGTAAATTGTTATGTTTCTCATTTTTTAGAAAAGCCTGAGCGCCGGTTAGCTACTCCGGTCCTCCTACGCGCGAAGGCGTGCAAGCTCACACTACGCTCAGGCTTTAAAATTGGTGGAGGCGGTGGGAGTCGAACCCACGTCTTTAGAGCCATCTGCTCAGATATACTACAAGCTTAGTCGGTGTTAATACTCGCTTGGCATGTCACCGACAAACGGCCTACACGAGGTTGTAAAGGACATAATAAATTTATACTGGGCTCCCTTACGTGCTCCAGTTTTTTGCTCGCTGTCGTCGCCCTAGCTCTTTAACGAGCATCCAGAGTAGGACGCGGTGGGACTTATGCCACCGGTTGGAGAGCTTCCT
>NZER01000450.1 GCA_002690445.1 Candidatus Pacearchaeota archaeon | reverse complement strand
TCTTCATTTCCTCAAGATTTTATTTTTAAAGGATCGTTTGATAATCAATGGGCAAGGATAGGAAATGCAGTAATGCCCAAATTCATGGAACATATTGCAAAAACAATTAAAACAGAAATATTGGAGAAAAATGGGTTATAGAAATTCAGAAGAAATGAATTATTTTGGGTCAGATTTAAATAAATTTACTAACGAATTTTGTTCAAAAGAGATGACGGCTATAAATATTGACTTTCTTGGGTATAAACGATCAAAGAAAATAGTAAGAATAATTGAATCAAAACACTCAAGGGAAAAAACACCCACATCTCAAAGAGAAGTATTGGAAATATTTGCATCTGTTTTTAAAAAACTAAATAAAAGAATTGTAATATTTGATTATACATTTGAATGTTATATACATCGTGGTGATTATCCTTATAATATTTCACAAGTTGAAGATTTAGTGAATGATACTAAATTTTTATTGGACAACGAAAACCTTAAAAAGTTTCTTGAGTTTGAAGATTATGAGATTCACAGCAGTAATTAAAGAAGGCAAAATAATATGGCACGATGAGAGAGCCATAGCCGAGCATTTACTGCTGATTGATACTGAGGAGTGCTATATTGATATAAAGCCCTCTAAGATGCGAAATACGGCGCAGAACAACTATTACTGGGCATTACTTCGGGATTGGGGCAATGATATAGGGGATGTTGATATAAACTATATGCACGATCTCGCAAAAACTGGCTACAGGATAGATAGCACCAAAGAGCTTGACAAGGACGAATTTAGTGAGTTCTTAGATTTTGTGGAACACTATGCACGGGATCATGGCTGGAAGGATAATCAGGGTATGAAAATTAAATATCATTCTACCAAACCTCTCTAATTTTCAGCTTCATATTATAAACACCGTTAGCAACCTGCTCAAACTTAAAGCTCTTCATATCAAATTTACATATAGCGAAGGTAGTGCCGTCATCCTTGTTGGGTTGGAACACGAATGGTAATTGCCCCCCGTTAGTCTTGTGAATGACCTGCGAATAGAAATTATTATCGGTTAGAAGATTATAGTTGAACGCACCCTGGGTGTAAATATCAGAAGCTTCCCAATCACCATCAGTCATTCCAAAGGTTCCTGAACCTGGATGATAATAACCTTCTTGTGCCAGCATAGATAGTTCCTGATTAGAGCCGAATATATCACCATCATCAAGGTAAGAAAATGATAAATCCCAAGTTCTTCTGCCGCTCTTTGATAATTTTTTAGCATTCCCAACACCATAAGTGCCAGTATCATTTTGTAATTCCCAGGCCCCCTGATCGCCCCAGGACGGGGGTTTTGTATAATAAGCATTGCTCAAACTTGCCCCCCCTTTTGTCTGTATCGTTTTAATCCCATCGTATTCACGGGACATGGTGAGGTTTAAATCCGGCGAGTGCGGGAGGTCGTAGTAATTGCCAAGACAAAAACAAGAAAGTTTAGAGGGGCTAAATGTCGCAGGAGCAGTATTTTGATAGTAGCCATAATGTACTTGTCCTGGATAAATTTTCCTTTTAGTAATCCCACCTATCGTATAACCATTATAGGTTGTAAATATTGCATTACCTCCATCTTTTTGAAAATTAATACCAAGGCTTTGATCAAAATCATCCCAAAGACTACCTACATTACCATGTTCACCTTGAGGTGATGATGCCAATATATCACCATTATGATATCCTGCGAAATTATGCCCTAATAACATAAAATAATTAATTTCTAATGGTGCATCTATCATAATCTTCCATGCCTGATGCGTACCATTCGTAGTTGCTATCGTAGTTTGGTTAGATGGATTAAGATTAAACACATCGGGACTACCGAAAGGTTCTGCCAATCCAAGTGAGCGAAGCCAAGTTAGCCCGTCTATATAGAATCGGGGCGTTCCAACTAAATTATATGGCATTTATCTTCTCCTTCTAATATTGGGCTTCATCTTTCTTTTCTTCCTGTCCTCCTTTTTTCTAATTCTATTCCCAGGAGGGATATGTGTAGGATTATAGGTAGAAATAATATTCCCATCTGTTTGTTTAATATATAAAAGCTGTGATTCATCATCCCTATCGCCTCCGGTCATAACAGAATTATCTTCAAGGCTTATATGATAATATCCCTCATATTTATCGCCATTTTCAAAACAAAATACAGAGCCACCGGATGTATGTAAATCTTTCAAATAAGGCTGTTTTAATTTTGTTTTAGCAACCTTACCATCGGTTTTATGTGTTACTTTCAAATCTTCGGTATTAATAGTCATGCTCTCGGTATCCCCGGCAAGAAGTTCCGTATAATCCATAACCCTGTGGATTGTTGCAGTTCCATTAGTTTTCAGGGATGTTATTTTAAATTCTCCGGTATATTCAAATAATTCACTTAATTCACCCGGCTCCGGTTTAATAGGGAATACGATAATCCCATTGCCTTGTGCTGCTATAGCAAACCCATTAGGGGTTTTATCATCTATAAGTATTGCCCCCCTATATCTAATTGCAACAATCACTATTCCAGAACCCTCTATGCTACACTTTCCATTGCCGTAATATAATTTAGCCATTAAAATTCAGGCATGGGAGGGCAACCATCATCCTCTCCATATTCGGCAAGGTAGTTTGAAAATAGAATAGCTTCAGTTGTCCATGAAACAAAATTTAGTCCAGAGAAATATCCCGCACAATTAAACATTAAATCATCACAATATTGAGGGACAGCAACACAGCCCAGAAATAATATAGCGTAGTCATGCCAGCAAATCAAACCATCACCATCCATATCGCCGGGCTGTGGGCAATCCTGGGCTATAAAACCAAAGTATCTTGTGTCAGTTTTATTTGGGTTTCCTGATATAGAAGTGCCATAATAGACTTCAACATGAATAAAAAACACATCGTTTTGTCCAAGTATGATATTATCAAATACGCTTAAAATATCCCCATCTGATTGTCCAAGTATAACTTCTGCGGTTCCTGGGCTTGGTTCTGTATATTGCACATCCAAATATTCACGCTCTGCCATTAGCAGATTTTCACCTCCGCCACCACCTCCATGCCTCCATAGCTCTACTTTTACAGAAAATTCTGGAAGTAACGGTACACCATTAAAGTGTATTTTAAATTCAGCGAAGGCTGTTTCAGAAGCTATACCAGAGTAAATATCATATTCATAGCCATTTACGATTCCATTAATATATCTATAGACACCTCCTGGCGAACCAGGAAAATTAGGGGAATATATAGAAGAGGAATCGAAATAATAAATAAAATCGTAAGATGAAATATCAATAATGGGAGCATCAGATGCACAACCATCATCAGACAGCTTTCGTGGATAGGGTAATCCCCCTGTTTCGTATGAATCCCCTTGTGCATATTGGGTACAAAAATCCGGGTTATCAATACAATATTGTTGTATATCTGCTAACACTTGGAAATGAAAACTCATACCAGAACCGCTGGACATATTCCATATTCCTTCACCATCGTTAACAATAGTCCCCCCCGGGGCTATACAATATTGGGGCAATGTATTACAAATATAATTGCTTGCAGGGAGATTGCCTCCATCATACTCAACATAGGTTTTAAAACAATGCTCCGTATCTGTAATAGGATATAGACAAGCATTTTCTATACCTGTATATGAAGCATCAAAGTTTAAAGCCAGTTCATCACTACAATGAACACAACCGGAATTACCACCGTCACAATCACCACAATCATCAATTACTAAACCACTTCCACACACATTATCACAACCTAATACATTGCCTTCACAGTCACATTTTCCTTCAGGTATGCCATCACCTTCGCAAACACCGCATTCATCTGCTATAAGATTTTCACCACAAGCCCCACAATAAGTTATATCATCTGTATTTCCGTAGCACTCAGATGCTCCATTACAAATGCCACAACAATCTTCAACTGCATTACCACCACATACACCAGCACAATCCCTGCCATCTTCTTCTAAATTTCCACCTGAAGCACAAGCACCTTCAGGTTGGCTTGAAGCAAAAGGGTTATATTGACAATGTCCTTCTTCCATACATCCCAGCACTTCTACGCCTAAATAGTGCATCTGAATAGCAGAAATTTCACAATATTCTAATGTTTTGTTGGTTGATGTTACCATAAAATATGGGAATATATGCTGCCCCTCATCATCAACTGCTGAGGTTGGTGGTAGTTTGAGTCCATCGGTATAATCGATGCCATAGGGCTTAACATCTCCCAGGACTTTATCGAACCGAATAATATCCCCGATTTCCAAATTCATGTATTTTAGAGGCAGTTTCACCTTCATTATAAGATGCTGGTTTATGCTCCACATAAGCATCCATCTGGCAAACGCCTCGGCAGTACCTCCCACCCCCTCCGCATCATCTCTTATGTACTTGCCTCTATCATCATCTATTATCAATGTGCTTTCGCTATGATCGTCTGGCAATACATAATATTCATATTTATAATTATAATAATCATCTACATCTACCGTAATGCTACTGGCAAATTCCTTCCTTGCGTAATCCCAGTTATATTTAAACTCTACTTTTGTTTTAACATCTTCAATTTTAGTGCGTGAAAACGAGTAGTCAATACAGTCTGCTTCAAGTATTGTCGAATTAGGAGCAGTTACATCAGAAGGACTATAGGTTTCTTTAATAAAATCAAATTTAAATTCACCCATATTATCAAATCTTGCCATATAAGGCGAGGCAGAGGCTATTCCCTCAATTAACTTCTTGGAATTTATCTTTTTATCTACTGTGAAGGCATATTTCCAAGTATCGTAATCAGTTGGCACATCTATATCAGCTTCTAATTGACCAAGTTCACTTACTAATATATCTTTAATTATTTCAGGTGCTTGTGGAGTAGCTGATTGTCTGCCATTTACATTGGCATAGAAATTTCTATCTACCAATTTATCAATATAGGTTACATGGAATATATTTGCAGACCATATATCTATATGGACTTGGGCATCTGCTGCATCTGCATCACCAAATGTGTACTTGGGCGCACCTATGTTAAAATCTACCATAGTAGAAGGATTGCCGGATATTGAACCCTCTAATTTTAAATTAAAAGGATTCTCCTGGTTATTGCCGCCAAGGCTTGTATTGCTAAACCATGTTGCCCCATTATTGGCAATTTCAGTTTCAGGCATAACATATTCACCGCTCCAAACCTTAACTGCTATATTTTCCCATTGGATTCCGGTATTATATGGTGGGATATCATACTCATGGTGATGAAAAAACGCTCCAATAAAATATTGATCGGAATCAAAACCACAAGCAGATGGAGCAAGTTCAATTTTTGCAGCCAAATATTCATTTCCACCAAGCCCCGTCGAGCTGCCAAGAACCGTTCCCTTCAAATGGCAGCCTTCATTTATATCATCATTTATTATTCTTCTTATGGCTTCAGGGGTATTGGTTGTAATATCACCTTCAAGCCAATTATCATTAGTTGTATCATTGCCCCCGGCTGTATATTGAGTACCATCAGCATTTTTTATTGCAATAAATCCATTAGAACTTCCCTCAGAATGAGGTTGTCCGTCTGCTGCGGTTGAATTAATTTTCACATCCACCGGAACTCTTGGTATAATTCCTCTAAATAACCCTATTTTTACATCATTATCAGCATCATCATTTAAGATAATCGTGGCATTTGCATTATCATAAGAATAATTTTGATTGTCCTCACCTATATAGGGAAAAACATGGTCATATAGCTCCGTAGTGAGATTATAATGAAAAGTTCTCGCACAGGGAGCATATCCAAGCGAAGAATCTCCAACAAACAATGCCCCATATATCTCTAAACTACCATGATTTAATAATGAAGCCTGTTCTTCTTCAAAGGTAATAGCTGTAGAATCTGCAATAATATTTTTTAATGCAGAATATTCAGGAACATTTGGCAATGTTTCGACCTTAAACATACACGGACTTCTATCTACATGACCATATACCATTGGAATTGGTTTGTTCTTGTATTTATCAGGAACATCATCACCTGTACCTAAATTAGCAATCGGCAAATCCCTATGAAGCGATGCCTGGCTTCTATCTTCAACAACCAGCCTTACTTTTTCATCATCGTGTTCATATCTGCGGATACTGCCTATGTAGGCAAAGAACATATCTAAATCACCACCTGGATTACTAAAATCTGTTTGGTTTAGTCCATAAGAAGATGGAGATGCCCATTGTATCCTACATTCTGTATTAATTAGGGAAGAATCACCGACAAGTTCACTAAACCGCTTACCCTCATAAGGGAAATTGGATATATCTATATTTACAGAAGATATTTTATAGTTCCGCTTTTCAATATCTATGGATTCTTTTAGTGAGGGAATATTTAATAGAAGCGGTTTTGCCTGTTGAAATCCTGTAGGAAAAACTCCTGCATTTGTTGATATTACAATAGGTGCAACGCCATTAAGCCAATCAACCCACCCTCCCTCTGTATTAGGAGGTGCAGCATTTCCAATAAATACTACAGGAATAAGGGCAGTATCCCTGCCCTGTATATCTTTATTAAAGTTCGGGGGTAGCCTGAGTGCCATTTACTTTCTTGCCTTTAATAAATTCATATTCCTTTTCCCATTTTCCAACGGGACATCTTGCTGTTGCTACCCTGGTTTTAACCTTCATGTAACATCCGCACTTTTCGCATTTATTATCATTTAAAAATTCGCACCCTTTACATATATCCCATCGTTTATCAATAACTTCCTGATCGTGAAGCATTACATTTTTCAGGCGATCGCTCATACCCCGGAGATCGAACTTCTGGGTTTTAACTACTTCCTGAACCTCATCTTCGGCTTCATATTTAGCAATTAAAAAAGCTATCCTCCTGCCAATAAAGATGTTTATTTTTAGTAAGAATTTAAGAAATACCAAAATCAGTTCCCCTTCTAATAGCTTCTTTGATGTTTTCAGCAAGTTCGCCTTCTACGAAATCCTGCGATAATACATTGCCTGATACATTTACAGTTACAGCACTACCACCACCGCCTTCATTCATCCGGTTCAGGTTTTCTATGCCAACGCTCTCTACAGCACTACGGCTCATAACAAATTCACCCGCTTCAGCGTTTATCATAGTACCGCCGGCAGAGTGCCGCCTGCCACCTATCATGCCGCCTTGTGCGAATTTAGGCATTGATTGACCTGCTACAATTCCGGCTTGCATAGCACCCGTAGCAATCGCAATAGCAGTTAAAGCAACAGTAGAAGCCCCAAAATCAACCTTTGGAACTCCCTTCCATATATTCATAACAGCCGCAGCCGTATCCATCGCTATCTGGGCTAAATTCATAGCCTTTG
>NZER01000449.1 GCA_002690445.1 Candidatus Pacearchaeota archaeon | reverse complement strand
TCATTCGTAAGCACGCCCACCGCAAGACCGTAATCAGTATCATTGTATATATTAATAGCATCTTCTAAAGTATCAAATGGTATAATCGCTACGTGTGGGCCGAAGACCTCTTCCCTGAGGTAAGGCGCTTCGATACCCCTCCATTCTGTTTTATAAACCATGGGAGACATAAAATATCCGTCTCCCTCTGCTGCCCAACCAGAACGTAACCGCGAACCTTCTAGTAGAACTTCCGCATCCCCATCATCCATTACCATCTTATTATACTTACTAACCTTGGCGTATGCCTGTTCATTAATAAGCGGACCGTAACATACCTTTTCGTCTGGAACGTGATCTACCCAACCAATAGCGTCTGGAGTTCCCGTGCTACCCACAACAGCCTTGAACGGATTTCCCGTTTTGAGTTCGGAAGCTTTTTCAACGAACTTCGCGATAAATCCATTCAGCATACTTCTTTGGACTATCATCCGCCCAGAAGAAACGCACCTTTGTCCGGATAGCTTAAATGCACTAGCAACTGCAGCCTCAACTGCTAAATCTAGCTCTACATCATCAAAGATTATACAGGCCGATTTACTGCCCATTTCGCAAGAGGTAGTCTTATGCCAGCTTTCGGCCGCTACTTTCCGGATATGTTGACCAACCTCGGCAGAGCCAGTAAAACAAATATGATCCACATCAGCATGAGCCAGAAGATTACCAGCGAGACCATCACCATGAACCAAATTAATGACACCATGAGGGAGCCCAGCTTCCTCATAAATCTCCACAGCCAGTTGTGTTGACATCGGTGCATCTTCGCTTGGTTTAATTACAACCGTATTACCTTCCACGATGGCTGGCGCAGCACACCAATAGGCTCCGATAGCTAACGGGAAATTAAACGGTGATATAATAGATATTACACCTTTTGGCTTGCGAAGCATATAGGAATCTTTATCTTCTATTTCTGACGCAACCGCCTCACCGTGCGAATATCTGCCCGAACCAAAGGCAAACTGGGCCATATGTAACGCTTCGTTTACTTCTGCAATTGATTCGTTGTAGTTTTTTCCCGTTTCCAAGGAAATGACCGTCGCGAGCTCTTCTCTCCTCCGCTCGATTATCTGAGCGACTTTATACATATAGTCAGAACGAACAAAACGGCTCACCTTTCTCCACTTGTGAAAAGTCCTGCGCGCGACCTCCACGGCCATTTCTACCTCCATTGGGCCGCTTCGGGGAAACTTCCCCAAAGACCTACCCGTAGCAGGGTTAATGTTATCGTATGAATCTGGTTTATCAGACCATTTTCCGTTGATGTAATTTTTACCTTCCATTCTCATAAAGTGATAATTATTTGGCTGTGCTTTCCATAAGCTTTTTAACACTGTCTTTACAGAATCCCGCACCTTCCCTATTAATGTTATCACGAGCCCATATTTTTTTCAACCTTTTTCTTGCTCCCCCAACCGGGACCTATTTTCCTCCACTTAAGTTTATTATAAAGAAGTCGACTCATCGTGTCGGCGTATTTTTTAATCTCATATTCTTTCTTGTCCCAAAAGAAGGCGTGGGCGACTTCATGGATAATAGTATTTAATTGAGTTTGATTTGTTCGATACGGGTTAATGTAAATTTTAGATTTATTTTCATTATCATTAGGATAAAAACATACACCATCGCAGTCTTCTCCCCACGTCCGTTTGTCGGGCTTACGGAAGATTACTTCATATTCTACTCCTTGCGCATTTTTAAATAACATTAAATAATTTTAATAGAATAACTACCTGTAATATTAAGGTACAAAGGGCCAAGCAGGTTCTACCTAGTTCCATTAGGTGATTACAAGAGTCTAGTTTTCTCTCATATTTGTGCAGCCAATCTGGTAACATACCATAATGTAACCTATCTTCTGTAGCTTGTACAGTTGATTTTTTTGTACATTTCTTTCAAGTTATCTAGAGCGATAACCTCAAGCTGCCTTATCCTCTCCCTAGTCAGGGAAAACTTTTTACCTATCATCTCTAAGGTTTGCTGCTCTACGTCTCCTAGCCCGAACCTGTGCTTTATTATATACTGCTGTCTGATGTCTAGTCGCTTGACTAGGCTGTGCAATACGTCCCTGTCGTTTTCGCACAGAGTACTTAAGAACGGATTTTCTGATTCATTATTTTCGACTAAATCTCCCATTTCAGCTTCCGTTTCGTTATTGAGTTTCTCATTTAACGATTTGGATTGAAGATTCACTCGGGACATCTTTCTCACTTTGTCCACGCTTATCTCTAGGCCTTCAGATATCTCTTCGTCAGTAGGATGTCTAAAGTTTTCTGAGCTAAATTTGTCAATGAATTTTCCGACCTTCATTTTTAAGTCAACGATGGCTACCGGAAGACGTATTGTTCTACCCTTGTTACTTATCGCCCTTCGGATTGATTGTTTTATCCAAAACGAAACGTAGTAAGATAGCTTGGCTCCCTTGCCTAACTTAAATTTGTCTACCCCCTGCATTAATCCAATATTACCTTCCGAAATTAAGTCACTAAAGTCTAGTCCTAGGTTTCTGTAATCCTTAGCTATTTTAATAACGAGTCTTAAATTAGATTTAATTAATTTATTTCTAGCTGCTTCGCCTTTTTTTCTAGTACCTTGTCCTGCTCGGGGATTGTCTGTCCATTTACGCGCTGTTTTTATTAGGTCAGTCTCTTCTTCTCTACTAAGAAGTGGGCTTTCGCCAGCTTCTTTCATGTATATTTTTAATGAGTCTTCAAACGTGTCATCTCTATATTTAATTTTCATGTACTGAGCCTTTCGATAGTTTTCGTCGAAGACCTTCCTTCGACTAGTGGTAAAAAAACGACTTCCGTACCACATAAATTTAGCATACATTTTTCTGACTCGTCCAGCGTTTCGAGCGAATAGTCTCCCGCTTTGCAATAGACATCGGGCCTAGCAAGTTTTAAAAAATTCGAGGCCCTCTTTTCGTTAAAAATATAAATATAATCTACAAATTCGAAGGCTGACAATACTACGGCTCTGTCCTCTTGATCGTTTATAGGCCTGTTCTCTCCCTTCAGTAGCTTAATCGATTCATCTGAGTTCAGGCCGACTAGTAAGATGTCTCCAAGTTCCTTCGCTTGTCTTAGATACTCTACGTGTCCGCGATGGACCACATCAAAGCAGCCATTTGTCGCTACGAGTTTCCACTGCCGGTCTTGGCGATTGCCAGTTATTCGATGCTGCAGCTTTTTAACTCCATCTTCATTTATTATTTTGTTTCGCATCCTTAAAAATTCCTATCTTTTGATTAAGATCATAAGTGTTAAATCCGTGAAAACCAAATTGCCCCGTATACATCATATTCTCTATAGAAAAAAACGCGGCCAACTCAACTGGAGCAAATTGAATACCCTCTGCTTCGAGTTCGGACGCTATTTCTCTGCATATAAAAACATCTTCATTTAGAATATCCTTATCTGGTGCTTCCTTGTCAAGCTCTCTTAGCTCTTTCCATCTACCAGCGAAGTCATATTTTGCTGCCGCTTCCATTATTTTTTTTGACCTAATGCTAAAGCCGCCGTTTCCTACGCAGCGACCGACAGAGCAAGTCTTATCCCTAAGATAGGCTGGCACCCAAAACCAAGGAGCACCAATGTAATCAAATTCCAAAAATCTATCTGTCCAAGCTGAGATATTAACCGGATACCCGTCTCTCTGTATGCACAGGGCAAATTCTGTATCAATGTGATTTTTAAGCTCGTTAATCGCAAAAAGGCTATAGTCGTATAGGCTATTAATCGGGCGTTCTAGCTTGTCTGTCGCCCAAGGCTCATCATGAGAGGTAAATAACTTTACTGCTCCGAAGTTTATTTTCTGAGATGCGTCGCTAAGTACCTCATGAGCCTTAGATGGAGATATATCATCTATGCAAAAGGCTGTAACGTCTTTTAAGTTTAATTTATTCATTGGGAATTTTTACCAAATACTTCATTGGACTGCTGACTAACCCTGACGAACGTCGCACACTTGGGCATATCTTTCAGTCTCCTAGCTCCTATGTATGTACAGGTGGACCGTAAGCCTCCGAGGATGCTCTCTAACGTCTTTTTAACCAATCCACGGTGTTCTACCCTAACTGTTTTACCCTCGGAAGAGCGGTAGCTTGCAACGCCCCCGTTATGCTTTTTCATCGCCGTCTCAGAACTCATCCCATAGAAGGTCTTATACTTTTTGCCATCTATTTCTTCTTCTTGTCCTTCACACTCTGTATGTCCAGCCAGCATGCCGCCAAGCATGACAAAATCAGCGCCGCCACCAAAAGCTTTGGCAACATCTCCAGCACAGGTGCAACCGCCATCAGCCATAATATACCCCCCAACGCCATGAGCGGCGTCGGCACATTCAACCACCGCGCTAAATTGGGGATAACCAACACCAGTCTGAACACGAGTAGTACATACAGAACCACTTCCAATACCAACCTTAACGATGTCTGCTCCACTTAATATAATCTCCTCTGTCATTTCGCCAGTGACGACATTACCAGCAATGATAATCAGTGCTGGATGTTCTTCCCTGACTCGTTTAATAAAATCGCAAAACCTTGCTGTGTACCCGTTAGCCGCATCAATGCAAACAAACCTAGTGTGATAAAAATTCCATGTAATATTATTAAGGTAATCTATATCATCCGTTTTGTTTGGGTCATACTTGATACCAATAGAAGGAGAAATATGTTCATAAATTCTATTCTGCCAATTATCGGAGTCGCGGTCATACTTCCAGTCTTTTTCATTAGCAAGCCGTTGTTCTCTGTTTTTCCAAATTCCATAGCCATTTAGTTTATGCGCCCAAACGTCTCCATCATAATGCTTACTGACGCAAGTGAGCATACGGTGTTGAGCAAGGGCCTTTGCCATCTCGAAAGTTCCAACTGTATCCATGTTTGCCGCGACAATGGGAACGCCTTTCCATCCATAAGCCTTTGGGTCTGCGCCTTCGCCGCCAGCGTTAGGAAAAGTAAACTCACGAACCAAGTCAACTTCCTTTCGTGAAGTCAAGGTCGAACGCTTCGGGCGCATGAGTACGTCCTTGTAGTCTAGCTTAATGTCTGATTCAATTCTCATCCTTCAAAATACCGGAGAAGTCTGTCTCTTGAGCGTCTCTCTTTTTGCCGACTTTTTTTGCGACGATGTCCATAGCCTTGGCTTCTGTCACGCTTGTCTCTGTTGGCTTTTTTCCGGCGTTAAGGCCTTCCATGTATCTCGCCAAACAGAATTTTCTCGCCAAGTCTAATACAATTTTAAGAGCTTCTTTATCGGTCATCACTTATACTTTTTCTTTCGCCGTTTTTTGTTATATTTTACCTGACTTTTTTTATAAGCCTCTACCCTGTCGTATATGAGAGCATTGTCTACCTTGACGTCGGGCATCAGCCTCATAAATGTCTCGCAATACTTTATAAGCCAGTCTACGCATTCAGTTAGAACCTTGGCTGACTTGTGACTAAGCAGTATGCTTTTGGGCCATTCTGATTTGGAAATGGTATTTACCATTTGGTCTGCTGCATTTACGTTTACGAAGTCCTCGTTAAAGACGAATTTCTCGTTACTAATGGACAATACAAACTCTTTCGGAATAATTTTTTTATTCCACACACTTTCATTAATTAATTCTATATTTGTTTTTCTGCCTCGTTTTTTCATGGCAACCACCTTTCTATTTTCCAAGTTATTTTGGCTATAAATCCAACGACCCACCTAATTGCTCCGAAGAATATCGTAATAAGCTTCCTGTAAATACTGTAGATTGGGAACCACCATCTTTCTTTTTTGTTGGAGAAATCTCGTAGCACGCTATCAAATTTTTCCTGTGCCTCGAGTCTCTCAGTATTATCCTCCTTCTTGTACTTCAGTAAGTCAATCTCTTTTAGCTCTCCTTTCCACCATAGGGATTTAAACTCAAACCAGTGATCATACTTTTTTCCCAAGATCATTCCGTAGAAAGCTAGGTCTCCACTATAGTCCATTTTTTCGATACCGTCCTCCTTTTCTTCCATTATCGCTCCCATCGGGGAACCTTCATCTTCTACCCACTGTCTTTCAATTTTATTTTCATAGAGCTGACCATCTTCGGAAATCGTATATTTTATTAAAAGGTCATAGAAGTCTTTTGTCTGAAACTCTACTTCTTCCCATTTTACATCATTCAAGTCCGCCGACTCTTCTTTAGTAAAGTCTGGAAGCGGCAGTTTATATTCACATTCTATGTAGTCAAACATTCCCATAATCTTTTGTTAGTTGCTTAGATATGCTAGATTCTTATGTTTCGGTAGATTCCTGTCGCATAGTTCGTCGTTGAATTCCAATTCTAAATCCTCTCTGGCGAAAAGGTCTTTTCTCTCTCGTATTCTCTTCGCTATGGTCTCTTTATTTTTGTACTCTGGCTTGTTGTATTCTTGGTGAGAAAACTGTTCTATCTTGTCTATGATCTGATCTTCTCCCCCAAAATACGAACAATGCCAACCGCCGTCCGGAATGTAATTTACCCTTTCGTCTTTATCTCTGTATCTATCTTTTCTAATCATATTCAGATCAACATCATATAAAAGATCATAATTAAATCCCATTGTGCCTTTCCACTTGAAGGGAAATTCGCTCGAAAAATTATAATAGAAATACCGTTGCTCAAAAAAGTAAATCTTATCCTTTTCAAACGCTGTCCTTTTAATTGCTTCGGGGCTAGGGATTTCATCCACGTCTGATACTAAGACGATGTCGTCCTCGCTCAGGTCTGGGATCGTGTTTAGGTCGATTGCGTCCCTAATTAAATTTCTTTGATAATATTCCCTTCTCCAAGGATTGTTTGTATCGGGTAACTGTTTGCCCATGTCTGTAATGTAAATTAACTTATCCCAAAAACGTTTGTACCTCTCCCTATTTTCTAAAAAATGGTGAGGCTTTCTGTTGCCCGTAAATGAAACATTCATCTCTACCAATACAAAGTAATCGACGTGTTCATGAAGCTCATTTAACCTCATATCCAAAAGGGGTAATTCATTGTAGAATATAAAGCTGTCTATTATTTTTCTACTCATCTATAATAAGGCTCCTTATTGTCTTTAGGTGAAAGACCATCCAGCTTTCTCCGATAGCCTTTTCTCCCTTACCTTTTAGTATCATCTTTTTCTTATGAGATTGATCTTCTTTGTCTGCTGCAAAAATCATATCTTCTACGATTTTTAAAGACGTTTTACGCGCTAAGTCTGGGCGCAGAGCATGTGCCGCAGCCGTCCCTTCATTTACCGTCCCGTCTTTATTTCTGGGGTCTACTGCATCCCTGAGAGATATCATTGAAAGTACCATCCACGGATCCGAGCCCTCAAGGACTTCCTCGGGCTTAGGGAGCATGGACTCTATTTCGTCAAGCATCGTAAGAATTTTATCCTTATTTTTCATTATATTTTTATAAACTCTTCCCAAGTTATGAGGTTAAGCCACTTCTTCCTGTTGGCTTCAAGGTCTTCGTAAGAGGGGTCAATAAGGTTCCTGTTTAGGAGAAGTAGCTCCTGCTCCCCTCTTTGTATCGCTCCCAAAGCGTTCCCCCCCTTATCTTCGAGGGACTGAATCGTATGCATGCGAAGGTCTGCTCTGGTCGCACGAAGTCTTACCCACGATTTCCAGACGTCTCCACGCCACGCTCTTGCTTCCGGATGTCTAGGAACCAGCTGAAAACGTTCCCGCACTGGATTAATGTCGTGACAAAATATTATGCCGCCTTCATTCAAATACTTAAGTGAATTGATGACGTCTCGCATAAACTGGTCTGCGTGATGGAGCCCGTCAATAAAGACTATATCAAAGGTGTCTTTATTCTGGAGGAAAAATTCATCGGACGTCATGGCGTGAGTGGGATGAATTCCTCCCCTTTTTTTGCCAGCCGGTTCCACGCTCGTCTTATTTTTACATTCAACACATTTAAACGTCTTCCCACGGTGCATGCCTACTTCAAGGTAGGACTCGTATCCGTATCTTTCTATAAAATAATTTGCTTGGCTTGCGACACTCATGTCAAATACTATTATTAGATATAACCAAAAAAATGTCAAGCCCTTTCGGGCTCGACACTGACGAACGACATATTTAATACTATATTCAGAAGTGGCAAGTCGTTCGGATCGCCCAACCTTAACGCGCTGAAACAACGCGGCAAAGAAAAATTACTTCTTCTTTAGCTTGAACTTATCGTTCAAAATCTCCCAGCTCTTGACTTTATAGTCTAGATTTAGGGTACCTGTCATTTCGAAGTCAGAATCTTGCAGGACCTTAGCAAAGGCTGCAATATTTCTGGCAGCGTTTAAGTCGGCGTGACACTTATGAGAGCACTTCACACAGATATATTTATCTTTTATTAGTTTTCTCAGTGCCTGTTTACTGACGTTTCCGCACTTATTGCACCTTTGCGAGGTGAATGGCGTGGGTACGAAGTAGTGTGCCATGCCGTTTGCTCTACAGAACTTCTGAGCAGCGACTATGACCTTGTCTTGGCCGAAGGTTCCGTTCTTTTGACCCGTGCCGACCGTGTCTATTCCTATACCTACAGAAGACTTGCTTGAGGTCTTTAGTTTCTCTAGCTTTTCGAAGATAAAATCAGAGATCATCTTCTGGTGTCTCGCGTGAGCCTTGTTCCACTTCTTTCTCAGTCCGGATCTTTGTTTGGACTTAATGGATCTGTCTTTCGAGATTTTCTTCTGCGTACTTCGGATATACTCTTCTATTTCGAGAATGTCCTTGGGCTTCGGAAAGTTGTATTTCCCGTCGATCTTTTTAGAAAAGTAGAGCCAGTTATCGGGAGACTTATTTATGTCTATGCCGACCCAAGTCTTTACTTTGTCATACGTAACCACCTTGTCTGCGACAAGGACAAGCTCATTCTTTTTAAATGAGATTATCCCGCCTTTGGCCTCCGTGAGATGCTCGAGTTTTTTACTCTTGCCAAAACCGAGAAGACCAATCTTTTCTAGATAGAAGTCTTCCGCATCATACGGAACGAGCACGTCCGGTTCGTTCTTATCTTTGGTCATTTTCTTAATCAAGACTTCTTTGGTTTCCACGTTTAACCTAAAGATATCACTCTTGTAGGCCATCGACTTGTCTCTTATTTTAATAGAAGACTTAGGAAGCTTGTTGTTCCTGCCTATATAGGATTTATATCTGCGGCAGACTTCCCACAACAATGCATCTACATGAGATTTTAGATAATCTTCGGTAAAGAACTCTTCAATAATCTCTTTTATCTCGGGGAGATATTTGAGCTGTCTGTCTCCTAGAGAATGCCTACCTGTAAAGGTAAGGACTCCTGAGACTTTTTTCTTCTCTTCTCCGCTGGTCGCGCCATTTGTTAGGCTTACTTGTTCTGGAATAATTAAAGAGTGAGCCTGTATCTCTATAATCTCCTTGGCTTTCAACATACTGTAAACTTTTTCAGACATTTTCCTTTGAAAATCTCGGGAATGCTTGAAATAAGCTTGGTGTTGTTGACTGAGGGTGATGTTCAGCCTGATGGCTGACTTTTCGTTGCTTTTTATTTTTTTCGTTGTATCATTCATAATAATATGATTCCTTAACACTGTTTTTAACTAACGAGCTAAGCTCGGAGCATATCTGAAGTATCTCAAACTTGGCATGCTCAGGCCAGTTCTTTAACCGCTGAGAAAACGGTAGTCTCTCGACTTCCAATAGTCTATGTTAGGACCAAAATCTGGTCAAGCTTTTTTTTCAAAAAAAACCCCCGCTTACGCGAGGGATGAAGCTATGGCTATGATCTAAACTGAAAGCGACCGAGCTCCTCGGTCCAGTCTTAACGCGCCAGTAAAACGCGGGGCTTACAACAAAAATAATCCAAAAGTGACAAACCCAATGTCCGATCTTAAACCACTGGAAAGGTGGATTCAAACTTCCCATAGAATAGGCTACCCCCTGAAAAAAGTCAAGAAAAAACCCCCGCTTACGCGAGGGATGAAGCTAGATCAAAGACAAACTGAAAGCGACCGAGCTCCTCGGTCCAGTCTTAACGCGTCAGTAAAACGCGGGGCTTATCCAAAGATAATCCAAAAGTGACGTGCCCACGTCCAATCTTAAACCACTGGAAAGGTGGATTCAAACTTCCCATAGAATAGGCTACCCCCTGAAAAAAGTCAAGAAAAAACCCCCGCTTACGCGAGG
>NZER01000448.1 GCA_002690445.1 Candidatus Pacearchaeota archaeon | reverse complement strand
TGTCCTCGGTCATATTTCTTAGGTGCAAACTCGTTAAATCTAGCCACCGCAATGTCGCGGATTTCGTCTGGGGTCATCTTGGTCTTTCTAGCTCGTATTCCAGTTGGTTAACGTACCTAAATAAATCCCTTATAAAAACTTCACTCTCATTTCCCCCGTCACGGTAATGGGAGCCATTAACAGCATCTTCAGCCCCCTTCGGATGGGCTGCTGTCATGTCCCGTATCCCGTTGTACTTCGGGGTCACGCACCCGAACGCCAGCAATATAATCATCAACAAAGGTATTTTTTTCATCTAGCCTCTCTTTCGCCACCTTCTCCTGATGGGCCTTATTCATTGCAGCCACCCCATCAGCAATCCTCTCAGCCGCATCGACGAGCCGGGGGATTGCCTTTAGGGCAGCTAGCAATGTGGTAATCATGAGTTCTCTGCGTCTGCTTTCTTGACCAGCGTCCGGGATACTGTGTATCCAAGAGCAGCCAGTGCCGAGCAGGCGAAGGCAACTATCTTGCCCGTGGAAGTGCCGCCCTCAGGGTCAACAATTCCGCCAGCAATCAGGATTCCAAGGACTGCAGTAACAGAACTCAACCAAAATTCGGTCGAGCGGATGCCACTGCGTTTTGATGGGGTCTCTTTCTTAGTGGTACTCATTTTGTTTTTATTGGGTTTCCAGTGAGATCCGTGATCCTCGGGAGGACCGGGAACAATTTCTCATCCCCGACCTCCTTTTTGGACCCCGGCATCCCAACATCCTCTACAGACATCTTCTCGATGTCTTCCATGGTTACCTTGACCTTAGGGTCAACGGCCCACATAATCTTTTGCTTCTTGCAGAAGTCACCCACGAGTCTTCGCGCCGGGACTATAAGGTTGAATCCCTCACCGGCACCACGAACGATCATGCCCACCCAAGTCCCGTCGTCCGTAAATACTCCACCGCCGCTGGACCCGGGAAAGGCCACTACAGTGGTTTGGTCCATGTAGGTGCGCTTAAAGATTCTTCCGTGCTGACTCATGATTCCATCTGTCATGGAATTGGAGCCCAGTTGCCCAAGTAGGGACCCAACATGAAACAGGTGGGTGCCTAAAGGGATTGGCGTGCTGTCGAGCTTGAACTTGGCTGACTCATCACCAAAGGCCTTCATGTCATTGGAGCGAACCATGAACAGGGCGAGGTCGTGACCGTCTTCGCTGTCGGAATACTTGATTACCTTGGCGTCAACGGTCACTTCCCCCACCTTGCGCCCATTGGCATTGCGCATCTCCCTTATCACCTTGGCATCCTTGAATTCAATAATCTTGCGAGGGACTCCCTTCACGGGGTCGATGACCTCCCTTACAGTCCTGAGCTTTGCCACCACATGACCGGCTGACCAGACAAATGAAACCTTCTTTCCTCCGACATCGCGGCTATAGATAACACCGCTACCCTCAGAGCGAGAGTACCCTCCCTCCGCCCGTATGGTTACGGATATGGATTGAAGGTAGGAAGCAATGTCCTTGGGTGCTGCGAATACGGTTGTTGCTATGAATATAAGTGCGAATGCTAGTGCTTTCATTTCTTCTCCTTGAAATGTGAATATAACTTAATGACTGTGTAGCTTATGGAGAGAATGAGCAGCACTATCTTCAACATCAGTTCTATGTCGCTGAGCCAAGTTACCCCTAGAACAGTTCCGTTTAATCCCAATGTCCTTAATGTTTCTGTGTGATCGTTCATCTCCCTCTCCTAACCTACCCTTTTTTTATGGTATCATCTAGTTAATATCCAAGCGCTTCTCGCATGATTTTTCGACGTACATTCTCATAAGTTGGAGCAGCTGGTGGCTTGTATGTTCCAGTGCTCTTTTTTGTAGATGGCTTCTTTTCCTCTTTTCCATGGAATGGCTTAACCTCAATACTGGTGCCATATTGGTTGTATGCCTCTAGGGCCCCTTGCACATCCTTCCTGTGATCCTCAGGAATTTCCATAAGGAGCCGGTTGTACTGCGTGTCCGTTGGCATGGTTACGAAAACCTTCCTGATTGGGTGCTGGTCCCGGTAAGATGCCCGAACATATGCCACAGCCTCCTCGTGTACGGTCCATTCAGTTCCGTCGCGATGCTTCCTGATATCCACCCTGCCGCCTGCCTTGGCGGTTTGATTCCTCTTCTCAATCTCCCTCTCCACGGCAACCTTGACGGCATCAATATAGGCCTGCCTGAAGGTCTCAGGGTCATTGGACATTGCGGCTATTGCCATGTTGCGGATGTGGGGCTTCACCTTGTTTCGCGGCATACCACCCCGATAAGGCGTCCTTACATCAAGCTCCAGACCACGTCCTACCACCCTGAGCCAGTTCTCCGTATTCAGCCTGCGGGTTACCTGACGCTCTGACTCAGCAAGCCCGAACATCCCATCGGTGGCCTGCATGAACTCCAAGAGCCCTGCCCCAGCTAGGTCCTGTATCAGTGGGCGCATAGCGTGTTGCCAGTCCATGGGGTATCCACGCCCATTCCATCTATATAAATCAGAGGCAAAGTTGGTTATCATGGACAGGAAGAATACCCGGTTCTCGACACTAAATTGCCTGCCGGTTGCGGGATTGACTACAGAGTTTACTGCATCACCCATGATACCAAAGGTGCCTGCCTTGCTGGCACGATCCATGAAGGCGACTACGTTGTCGCCAATAGTCTTGTCCGGGTCGAACTGAAGGGTGTTTGACTTCTTCTTCCGTATCTCCTCTTCCCACTCCTCCTTGATCATGACAAAGGCCATTGAGATGGGGAAAACCAATGTGAATGGGGCCATGGAGCGCAGCATCACCCTCGTGGAAAATCTTCCAGCGTCATCCTTGGTGGAAAACATCCTTGTTATGTCAGCCCACTTCTCAACCGACCACCCAACCAGCTGGTTGCTGGTTTTACCAAGCTCATTGGTGTAAACCCAAGTGGGCCTCGTCAATGGGCTGGTCTCCTTGGTGATCTCTGTCTGTGCCATGACTGCTAATTTACGTAGCTGGTCATTGGTGAAGACGTCTGTCTTCGCGCCGGAATCCTTTGTTAGCTTGGCAGACAGGGCCAGCTCCTCAAGGCTCATTCCGGCATCAGCCAGCTGGTCCTTCATGTACTCAAAGGCATTCTTACTCATTCCCACATGTGTGTGGTCCAGTTCAAACCCACGGTTTGCATCGCCCGGATTGGCGTCATAGTACTCCATCGCGTCAGTGATTATCTTATGGTAGGCCTTCCAAGTGTTAATGACGTTGGCTGCGTGCATCCATCCGCCAACTTGCGTGAACGGGGCATGTGGCTTCAGCGTGGCGTAACGAACCTTATGCCCTCGCTTGCCAAACCCGATAAACCCAGACCTAAATATTTCTCCTATGGATCTGGACAACTTGACCATTATGGACTTCGCCCTGCTTGGGTCGCCGGGTACTTCACGATGCCAAGACGACACCAGCCTGTCCCGGGCACGCATGAGGTTGTCCGGGTCACCTTGATTGAGCTCGCTGTACTTTGTCTGCCAGTTGCCCTCAAGGTCAATTTGAGCCCCGAATGCCTGAAAGAAAGATCCAAACATCTGCGTGAGCATGTTAAGCCCTCTGGCCGACTGCCTTACCCCTGTCCAGTTGAAGCCGTACTTTATAATCGGTTGCGCGAACATTGAGCTGATGTCGATGATTGCAGTCGTTACGGACTGTACCACCATCGTCACAAGGGCACCGAGGAACTCCATGGCTGTGCTATACTCCATCAACCCATGGGTTGCCTCATTCCTGAGGAATGCACCAAGGGAGTTACGCAGCTCATCAACCCTCTTGGAGTTCTTCTTAGCCTCTGTAAGTATCTTATGCCCCCTGTCCTTGGGTATCCCAAGCTGCGAAGCCGCAAGCTCATTGGATTCTGAAATAATCCATTTGGTTTTCTCCTTTGAATCTATTACTCCAAAGTCCTTGTTAGCCCTGTCTTCTATTTCAGCCAGCAGGTTTATTTGGTTCTGGAAATCGTTCTGTGCCGTGTTGAGGTCTCCGTCAATGCCATCCATGTCAGTGCCGAAGGAAGCCTGAGCACCCCACCCGCGTATGGTCGCGGCTACATTATGCTCCTCGAAGTGCATATACTCCAACCACTCAGAGGGGAACCCTTCAGTCTGCCTTGCATCAAGCATCACCCTCCGCTTGGATGAATAGGCCTCGTTTATACTCTTTGTGGAGGTGGCCTTATTGATGCTGGCCTGAAGTGAGTTAAAGTGGCTCTGGAGCACGCCGGTCACATGCCCGACGTATGCGGTTAAGGCAGCTTGATCATTGATATCCCCGCCGGTATTCCTGTAGAGCGCCTCAGCAAACCCGATAACATCACCTTCTCCCGCGCTATCAAAGGCAGCCTTGGAGTCAGAGCGATGTGCCCTGATACCCTTCATGTTGTCATGATCCATGGATGGCTTGCCGTCCTTATCCACCTTTATCACTATATCCTCTGCCGACAGGAAGGTGGTGGTGCCCTGAATTTTTGCCAAGGCCCCGACAAACTTCTCCCACGTTCCTCCCTTTGACCTGCTTATCCACTCACTAGCCAAGCCGTCCCTGTTCTTAACATAGGCCTCTCTAGTTTTCTCAGAGACTGTCTGCGATGTTCTCCTGTCCTCTGCGGTGCCTTGCCACATTGGAGCCATCTCTGTCATGGCCGACTGAATTGGGCTGCTTAAGTGCCTTGCCACGGTGAACAACTCAGAGCCAACAGCACGACGGAAGTAGGCATACCCACTGGTATCCTCAAGGACCTTCATCCCCATGTCCTCGTGGATTTTAATCATGGCCCTTGAAGTCTTGCCTGTGGCCCGGATGTAGTTCTCTATGGCAGGCCAAGCATTATTGTTCTTGATCGCATTTGAGAGCTTGTCATTCCCTGCAAGAAATATCTTCTTAATGTTCTCAAGCCCCTTGTTGATTGCCTCCTCAACGCTGGACGATTCCTCAAGAAGCTCCTGATGATTCTCGAAATAACTAAGGGCGACATGATGCACGCTGCTCCTGATAAACTGTGTGGACCCTCTGCCTACTTCGCCCATCGCTTTCTTGGCTTCAGCCTCTGCAAGAATCCATTCCCGGGCAAGGGGTTCAATCATCTCATGGTACTTTGTCATCCCCCAAAACTTGGTAAGCCTCCTAGCTATCTGGCGCATGGTGGGGTTGCCAGTCTCCTTGACCTTGTCTAGGAAGTTCCCTATCCACCTCAGCGTGTGACTATTCTTGCGTGCCGTGTAAGTGCGCAACACGAAGTCCATGGCAATATTGTCATACTGCCTCTTCACTAGGTTCCATACCTTATCCTTCACCCTGCCCTCGTGGTTCAGCCACTTGTGCATCTTTTCGAGGTCCATCTGCAGTTCCCGCATATAGTCCTCGCGACTCTGGCCGACAGGTGGAGTGGTATGGAATGTCTTGACGTTCTCGTCCTTAAATAAGCTATCAATCGCGGTGCCCGGCGTGGGCGGCACAATCATCTTTGATCCTTCATGGCCATCAAACATTGCCCGTGCTGTCTCAAGCTGCCTTTGCTCGGCTGAAAGTTCTGCCTCGACCAGTGACATCTGCCTAGAGAGGACCTTGCGGGTGACATTATCCAGATCAATGAAATCTATTGCATTGTCTTGGTCCTTAAGCAGCTTGCTGTGGGATTTCTTTCTCTTGTTTAATTCCCCAAGTATTCTCTCTGCTGCCCGGGAGTGTTTCCTTACTGAGTGTATGGCAGTGCGGGCCAAGGCAAGCGAATCCACATCAGGGCTTATGGCCAGCTTCATGGCCTTGTTTATCGCATCACGCTCATGGGTATCCGCCGCCTCCTCGGCCCTCATGTTGCGTATCTGGACAAGGTCGATAACATGCTGGTTGGACCTGCCAAAGCCTGCGATCAGCCCTGCAACGGCAAGGCGCTCATTCTTGCTCGTGGCAATCCGGTTAAGCTGAATATCCATCTCCCCACCGGCACCAAGTATCTGGTCAACCACATCGTTGATCTTTGCCTCCTTTGTGCCGAAGTCGATGTCCAGAGCGGCCACAGCTCCGAGCACATCAATCATTAAAGTCCCGTTATCGTCTATGAGCCTCTTGCCAACATCGTCCAGTATGACTTCAAAGTTTGCCGGGGTATCAGGGCGCTTCTTTAGCTTTCTGGCCACCTTGGCCATGATGTTGTATGTCTTCTTATTTCCGGACCTGAGAGTGTTCTTCATGTCCGCAAGCAGGTTGGTCAAGGACTTGGCAGCTACCTTTGAGGTGACACCCGCCTCCATGTACTTGCTGATTAAGGTCTGCAGCTCATTGTTTGAATTTTCAAATTCTTCCTTTGCCGTGTTCAGGTCGTCCTGCGACTTACCTCGGCGCTTCCTGATCCAGCTAAGTGTCTTGCTTAGCCTTGAAAGGACCCTGTTCAACGCATTGTCCCTGTCTATGATATCCTTAATGGCAATGTTGGTGGAGACGTTTGGCTTACTGACTTCAGTAAGGGCCTCATTAACACTATCAATCAGCTCCTTGGGTGCTGTTTGCCCGATCATGCTGACAAAGTCCTCGTAGGACTTCCCTTCCCGGTTAAGGCCCATGTCATCCCATTGCTGGTACATCTCCCTGTACACTTCATCGAGCTTGTTTTCCACGGCCACCATGGGCTTTGCCCGGGCTGTGTCGTTGGTGGTCTCCTCGCCGGGCTTGTCTCGGGTGATTGGTTGCGCTGTGCCCATGCGGCGGTTCTCTAGGACGTATGCCTGTGCCCCGGAAGATGCGTGCTCCAGTGAAAGAGGATGTCCGTAGTCAGCCTCTACCTCGTCATAATCCTTAGTTTTATCTCCGACTACCTGCTGCGCAGTTACCGTCCATTGTTGCGCCCTGAGTTCTTTCTCCGCACCTAAAAGTAATATTGTCTCAATGGCCTCACCTGCTAATGTCTGGTCGAGTGTACCAGACACCCCATATCTTGGGTCACCGGGCCTACCGATATGCCTCTTAGAGTCAAAGCGTTTCCCGCCAATCTGCTCGACATCGATGTCCTTCATGCTGATAATGACATCCAGAACAAGCCTCTTTATGTAGTGATAAATATCCATAAGGAGACTTAGCACTATTCCCTGTTCACCTACCACCCTACCGCTACGGCTTCCCTTTTGCTTGGATAGCATCCTAATGAATTGAGGATTGGACATTGCCTCGGCAAGGAACTCATCAAGGTTCTTGAAGCCATAAGCATCCCGATTTTTGTCCCACCCACGCTCCCCGATTGCGGATTCACGCGCCTTTACCATCAATCTCTGTAGCTTCTTAATCAGGTCCTTTTGCCTGCCATTAAGCAGTGATCCACCCTGCTTCTCAAAGTTCCAGATTGAACGGACCAGCATTACGTGGACCGCCTCATGAATTATGGAGTGAGCAATTTGTCTGGCGTTCTCATGGCGATTAAGAACAATCTGCACGGTCTTATTGTGATCACTATATGCCGCAATGCCACCACCCCTCTTGCTGCCTTCCTTTAACCTCGTGCCCTTAATAACACTTAGATTAGACAGCCCCACCAATGGATGCTGCGCAAGCATCCGGGCAATCTTGATAAACATCTTCTCCATCGGAGGCAGTGGCGGGTCGCCGCCGGGTCCGCGAAACTTCCCTGCTTCTTTTCCCTCGCTATCAAAGACAGCCTCCACCCTTGCATCTCGCAGGAAAAGGTCCTCGACTGCTTCTAACGCGGTACCAAGTGTATCTCCAAATCTTTTACGGTAAGCGGCAGCCACTTTATTGGCATTTTCCTCAGTCAGGTTGTCCAGAATGGACGGCGAATACCCCTCGTCCGGGCCATAGACCACCTTGCCGGACAGGTTGTGCCTTATCGCTCCGGGGCTGTCTGACTCAACCTCAACCGGCTCCATCTGGTGAGTGACAGGGTTAAAGATCTCCACTGGAGAACCGGGGTGGCCAACAGGAGTGTGGCCTGAGAATTCCACTTCCTTCTCATAGGACTCGCGTACAGCTGCTTGGGACTCGGTTTCTGGTTTCTTTCCAAACCGCTCGGACAAGGGAATCACATTCCCAGCATCGTCGTAGGCTACCGGGTCAGCGGATTTGATTTGGTCGGGGTCAAAGACGGCAGCCTCAACCACGCTGCCATCGCCCCACATTTGTATAACGCCATCGTGGCCCAGCCGCCTAGCCTCAGCATTCTTATCGTTATTGGTCTGGCCCTTGAGGTCTTCAAACAAAGGTGCCCCGTCTGGGCCATTAAAGCTATGCGCTACAGGATTTTCGATTTTGAGGTAAGCCCCCTGAACGTGTTCTCCGTACCTAGCCGCACGATCCTTTTCTGCCATCCAATATGAGGCTGGCCCCCACTCATACCCAGATTCAACTTTGTATCGGGTGATGCCTTTTGTGTCACTGCCATGGTAGAAAGGCCCAATCGTATACCCTGCAGCCTTTGCCGCAGCATCAACGAGTTTCTGCGCCGCTTCCATGTCACCCCTCTCGACTGCGGCAAGGTAGGCTGAATCAGACTCTATGTTCCCGCCATCAATCCGGCTTTCCAGAGAGGGCCCTCTGGTTGGGTCTATCAGCTCATCCTCGTTGGCTTTTCGCAGGGCCTGTTGGGCTGGGGTTTCTGGCTGGCTCTGCGTGGCTGACTCGGTTTCTGGTTTCTTTCTTTTGTAAGCAGCCTCCCACCTATCGCTAAGACTATTAGATGCTTCCTTATCGTAAACTTTACTCCACAAGATGACACCCGGACTTACTGGCTGCTCCCTCTTGAGCCATGCTCCAATTTTTCCTGCTCCTTCACGGCTTTGAGATGCGGCATCTTCATTCCACGAATCGGGAGCCACATCCGCGAAAGCGACAATTGAAATGTCACCAGAGCCGAAAGATTTGGAGGTCTCCCAATCCATATTGGAAGCCCACTTTTCTGCATCAATGTAATTATCAAACGTAAAAATTAATCCATCACCGTACTTTTCCGCCAACATGGAACTCCAATGACCGGGCATATCCCTCTTTATCCCGTCTCTTTTTATGGATTCAACATTAGACGTGAGTGTGACATGAAATTTGACACCATCTATAAATCCATCAGCCGGTACCTCCTCAGGCCCCGTCACACTCTCTGAGATGGGCGATGGCGGGTCTGGGTCTGTTTCATCCACCTCACGGCTTAAGCCCGTGTCGTCCTCCCCTACCTTGCTTTCAAGGAATTGCCCGGTCCCCTCTTCTGCCTGCTGCCCGAAATCCTGCTCGTCTTCAGGGACTAAATTTACTACACCACCAGAAGTAGTTTCTTCCTCAGTTTCTTGAGGAGCGTCATACGTCTTAGGCTCCAGTGCTCCCCTGTTCTCGCTCCTGCGCCTCTTCTGCATCTCGACGGAGAAGCTGGCCCACTTATCAGGATCGATCTTCCTGCGCATGGCGTTTTTCCCTTGCGCCTCAACCGCGACACTTGTGCGAAAGGACCCAACCACCTCGTACCCCTGCTCCAGTACGTCACTGAGCTTGGCGGCGTCCTTGGTATTTTTAGGCTTGGCTGACCCCTCAGGCATGGTGACCCTAGCTTCCCCACGGTGCTTATAGACGGCGAGCATGTGGTACGCCTTACCGCTTGGGTCAGCAACAACCACAATGGTCCTTGGGTTTGAAACATTTACATCAGGGTCTGCCCTCATCCCGCCTGTCAGTATGTCTGTAAGGTCAGAGATTCCCTTTGTCTTTGTGCCTACCTCTTCAGACCTTGCCTTCTCCATCGCCTCCTTGAGTTCCCGACCGGCCTCAAGATGATCATCATTGACTGTGAAGAATGCGGGGTAGGACACCTTATTCCCGGAAGTGGTCTTGTCTGCGGGCTGAGAGTTGAAGGCGATGAAGTTACTTGGGAAAGCCTCATTACCATCAATGGCGTTTTTCGTATTCTTTAGGTCCTCTATCTCCTGCTTGATCCTCTCCCTGTTATCCGTGACCTTGTCGGAAGGGGCCTCTAGCTCTTCTATCTTTGCCCTGTATTGTGCATCATCTATCTCTTTATCTCCCAGCTGCTTATCAAGTTTCTCTGTCTTCCTTTCAAGCGTGGCCATGGCCTTTTCGACCGCAACCCCAGCCTTGGCCTGATCCTCCTCAAGCCGCTTCATACGGGAGTCAATAGCCCCTACAAGCGCCTTATTCTGGTCCTCTAGACTTGTCGCGGGTACGACCTGTTTCTTGTTCCTCTCTGCCTGTATCGCCGCCCTCTTGGCAGCCTCGAAAGGACTCATCCCCTCCGGGAAACCCTCCTTCTCCCACGCCTTGCCTTTTGCGGGGGCAGGCTTAACGGGCTCAAGTTCTTTCTCTACCTTCGCCGGGGTAAGCCCGAGATTGGTCAGGGTAGCTCGGGGCGGGAGAACTATCTTAGTGCTCTCACTGTTATGTTCATTGACGCCATCATTAAAGGCACTCTCAAGGTTATTGATTAAATCAGCATTAGCCCCACTTAAAATATTGACTGCTGGCTCTCCCTCTGGGTCACTTGTCTCAACAGCCCCCTCGGGAAGAACTATCTTAGTGCTGGCAGCCATGCGGGCCTTTTTATCCAGCTCCTCTCTGCGTCGATTAAAGTAGTATGTGCGAGCAGCATCATCATTGCCCTCGTTAGTGATGCTCTCAGAAACTTCGGCCCTGATTGTCGGGTCAGCGGAAACCTCCTTACCATCCTTATCAAGGACAGTGGCTTCCATCTCCCTGCTTAATACATCCTCGACCTTTGCCTTCTCCTCATCGCTCAGGTAGGTGTCGATAGGCGCAGCCCCTGTTGGCGCAGGTTCCGCTGGCGTAGGTTCTATTGGCGCAGGAGCTACAGGAGGAGCCTCTTCAGTGTCCTCCGGTGTGGAGTACTGACCTGTGGCGGCCCCTACAACACTTGTCCCTGCACCTGCCATGAGACCGGCAGTCGCACCCACCTTGACGGCGTGCCAGATTCCCTTGGACTCCTCGTAGCTAAGCTCAGCATCGATGGCCTCATCAAGGGTCATGCCCCTGCCAACCTTCCTAGAGAGAACCCCTACATATTCTTGGAAGCCCTCAGTGACTCCTTCAGTTACTCCAGCTCCAATTAGGTTCTTGGAGATTTTACCGTAGGCACTATTGGATATCTTGCCATAGAGACCCTTGGAGGCTGACTTGGTTAGCTTCTGGCCTGTAAGTGACTTAACCAGCTTGCTGGTAACCATGGCAGGCATCACTGTGTC
>NZER01000447.1 GCA_002690445.1 Candidatus Pacearchaeota archaeon | reverse complement strand
CTGGACCGTTGTCCAAAGAGAGTGCTTGTTATTTTCTCATTCCGTTCTCTTTGTTTCCGATTTAATGGATTAGGTTCACCAAGATACTGGGATTCCCGGAAAGGACTCATCTTGTCCAGCGCGGTCATCTGCTCTTCCATTCCAGTTCCCGCCTGCTGGAATTCCTCCTGGGTTGGAGTTGGCAGATTCGGGTCCATTAGACTTTTCCAATGGTCCAGTTCCGGGGCTGCTTCCATGGTCCCTGGTTCTGGGATCACCGTGTCAGTCATGATGGTTTCACCCTCAATAGGTGGAAGATTAAATCCGGTCCTTTCCAAATTAAGGCGTGCGTCTTCTTCAGTGTTTCCCCCCTGCAGAAAAGCCGCGATGTAAGATTCGTACTTCGCCGGGTCTAAATATCGATTTGGATCAGTTGCCATCATCCCTCCTCAAGCTGCCGGAGCCGGTCATGTAAATTGGATTGAGAAGCAAGGATGGCGGCCAGCCCATGGCCATAGTCAACCATCTTGCCCTGTGGTGTGTCTTTAACAAACGAGGCGCCCATCGGTGTCTTTTCCAGATCCTGGGCCATCACGCCCACAAACATTCCGGCATCAGCACCTGGTGCGTTCTCATCTTTGTATTCATATTGATAGGAATTCAGTGCGTCCAGAAACCCTTCCACCTGGTCATCAGCTGCGCGGATGTTACGTTTTGCGGAGATGTCCGATTTTATTAAATTTGCAGCAGTTAAAAGTGTCCCAATTAATTTTAATTGAGCGCCATATTCATCGGTGCCTCGTTCCAAGGCTTTCAGTTTTGCAGTTTCAGCAGCAAGGTATTTTTGCAGCCCAATATCCATATCTTTTAACTGCAACTGCAGTTTAAATCCCGCAGTTGTCAAATCGGCTTCTAATTCTGCGAGATCCACTTTAAGATCGATTCCCTCCAAAGATTGCAGCCCTTCAAAGGCGGACAAGGCCACGGCGTCATCTAGCGCCTTTGATTTTAATGCCAGCTCGGCATTGGTCCGGGAAAGAATGATTTCTTTTTCCAGGTTCCCAAGTGCCACTGCCAGATCCAGTTTCCCCTGCTCAACGGCAAGAATTCTGCGGGATTCCAAATTGGCAAGCGTAGTCTGCAGATCCAGATCCGCCTGCTTCAAATTTTTCATCAAAGTGTTTTTCTGGTTTTCAATATCAGCAGCCAGTTCCGCTTCACCCTGCGCTATGGCAAGAATCCTCTCGGTTTCCAAGTTTGCAATCCGAGTTCTCGTTTCCACATCAGCCTGGGCAATTCCAATCTCAAGGGCGGTTTTCTGATTAGCCTGCTGGGCAGCCTGCTCCATATCCCCTTTTTTAATTGCAAGCCGGATTTCTTTGTCCAGATTTGCAATCCTGGTTCTGGTTTCTACGTCTAGTTCTGCTGTTTCTAAATCCCTTTCAATATTGGCTTGGGTGATCACCCTGGTGAGTGATGCTTGTGCAATTTGCAGCTGGCGTGCAGATTCAAAATCACCTTCTTGGATTGCCACCTGGCGTCTGGTTTCCAGGTTTGCCAACTCAGCTTCCATTTCCATGGCGCCTTTAGTTTTTGCAACATCAATCAGTGCCTGCTCGGCCTGCTGCATTTCCTGGGATCTAAGAAGTGCGGATTGTCCTGAGGCAGCCTGCTGCGTTTCTGCATAAAGCTGTCGGATTTGTCTCAGTTTCGCCGGGTCTGCTGTGGCGCCTGCTTCCAAACCAAGCAGCTGCCGGACATTGTTTTGTGTCGTTTGTGTCAGTTGAATCTCGGCGGGGCTTGTGGCTTCTCCGGAAACTCTGGCTTTTAATTTGTCGCGGATGTCATCCAGATCTTCAATTGCATCGATGTCAGAAATATCCAGTGCAATAATTTCATCAATGATGACCTTTGCAGGATCTTCAGCCTCGCCAACGGTGACATCGCCTGCTGTCGGTGCAGTAATGTCACCCACTGTGTCCAAGGTTGGTGCTGTTACTGTCGGCATTGTGGTGCTTACTGTCGGCGCCACAATTTCTGCTGGAGCTGTTATGGTTGGTGCTGTGACTGTCCCGGTGCCGGTTACGACGGGCGCGGTTGCATCAGTTACTGTTGCAACAGTGGGCGCGGTTGCATCAGTTACTGTTGCGGCAGTGGGCGCAGGTGTTTCAAACTGGGCGCGTTCTGCTGGTGTTAACGTAAACCTTCCAACTTTAACAGCATTGTCCTGGAGTTTTTTAAAGATCCCTCTTTTCTGGAGATCACTTAATACTTCAAACCCGGTGGCAGGCAGCTGCGATTGAATATCATCAAACGTGAGGGTTCCAATATCCTGCACGGGCAGACCAGTAACCTGGTCTATCTGTTCATTGAATGTCTGTAATATCCCGGAAACGGTATCTGTAAAACCCGCAACCTGGGTTTTTGCAGTTTCTGCAACCAGTATTTTTTGTTCATTAAATAGCCGCTCAATCTCATCATCTGGAAGCAGATTATAATTCTGGCCCTTCAGTGATTGAGTCACCATTTTGATGGTGCCGTTTTGCACGGCGGTATCGTATTCCTGCTGAGTTCCACCAGGGTTTGTAGCTTTCCACTGATCGAAAGTCAGTTCAGGACTGGGTTGGCCTGCTTCATTTAATTTTGTTTTAAATGTTTCAAAGTCCGTATCAGACTTGAGATTGGTTTGTAGGTAGGTTTTAAAATTCCCCTGCTGGATGGTGATTTTATTATCTGCTTGGGTGGCTAATGCCTGGGTGGTATATTCGTTCCCAAACTGGTCGTAATATTTTGGTGGTGCAGTAGTCGTTGTTGTTGTGGTGCCTTTGTCACTGTCATCATCAGGTTTAGTTTTCCTTTTTGCAATAACATCAATTCTAGTTTCAAAAAGACCTTGGTCTGGCTTTGCTGGCGGATCACCTCCAGTATATTTACCATAACCACCCGCAGCTTCTGCCGGATCTTTTTCCTTTTTTTCTTCTTTATAACTCCGAATCGGTCCACCACCTGGTCCCATCCCCTGTGTTCCCGGAAGAGGCTGCGCTGCGCCGCCAAGTGCCTGGAGTAGATTTGCTTCATTCGGATTAATGGCAGCCAATCCCTCGCCGCGTGATTTCAGAATATCTGCCAGGCGCTGAAGATCCTGTTCTGACATGGTGGGCTGCATGGTGTTTGTGTATGCCATATCAAATTAATTTCTGCTGTGGAAGAAGTGCCGTTTCTTGGCGCATCCCAACCTCAAGCATAAGATTTGTAATTGAATAACTCTGACCGGGATCGGATGAAACCGTGTCACTGAATTGGAATCTCACTGCATCGCATTTCTGCCGTGCAAGGTGGATATTAAACTGATAAACACCATCGGCCACCCGGTTGGTTCCGGCACCGTAATATTCAGATCCGTATGGTGATTCATCTCCATACTCATTTTGGCCGGTGGCTGTCCGGAAATTGAAATCATGTTGCTCATTAAAAAACTGTTCAAAGTCGTAGGCAATTTTTGTTCTGAGAATATGGTTTGATTTATACTCTCCCAAAACCAATGCACGCCGGACCCGCTGCAGTCCCTGGATCTGCTGGGTTTTGATCCATGCCGTGGTCAGCTTTAGCGGAATCAAACTGTCGACATCTTTATAGTTTGACGCATCTTCCTGGTAGACCAGGCCGCCGGATGTCCGGAGATAACAATAGGTGTCTGTGGCTTTCCAGGTAACCGCGCCGGTCCCGGAATGGTTTGTCCAGGTTGCCCATTTGTTGTAATAAAAATCATAGATTAGTGCCGGGCCGCTTTCGGTTGTAAAACGTACCTGGGACTTGTCTGCAACCATAATTGCGCTGGTAATTGTTTCGTTGTTATAGGCTTCCACAGCAGCGCCCACATAGACCGTGTTCAGTTTTCGATCCAGCAGATAAATCCCTTTTAGGCTTTTAAAAAAGATCCCAAGTGGTGATATCACAACCGAATCGACTGTGCGGCAGCCCACATCAGAAGTGATCAGTTGAGGTTCTGAATAAGAATTCTGGGCGCCGGTGTCGGTTGGTCCTGCACCGGTGATGTAGAAAATTTGCTGGGGTTCAAAGATTATCAGTTTCTCATCCATTTCAACGATTGCTGTGACTTTTTCCGCTTTATTCATTGTGATGGTAAAAATATCCGAGAATTCCACCGGACTTTTTTTCTGCCGTTTTTTGGAATAATAAAGAACCTTGGGATTTTCAGAACTGACTGCAAACAGTCTGTTATTAAAAACTCCCATCACACTGGTAGCCGGCGGTGCAATGTTCTCAATGATCCCACCATTGGTATAAAGCATTTCTTTTGCTACCAAATTCCCATCGGTGATGGCGCCTGCATCTGCCAGACTGACCGAATTCTGTGCCGTGTCGTTTGCCACCTCGCCAACTTTATAAAACAGGGTTCCTGTGGTGATGGTCCGGTAGACTTCACACGTTACGCTGCTATGCTCGGTCAATCTTAGAGTTGGAATGGTCAATGTGACCGTGCTTGATCCTCCGGTGGGGGTTGCCGTGATGGACACAGATGGGGCGGATCGATGGATCTGCCCGCGTGCATCGTTGTGAACATAAATAACGCGGTATTGATAGGTTCCTGCTGCCAGTGATCCGGCTCCGTTGTTGGTGGATTGTGTTACCGGTTCCGGATAAAGATGGAAACCATGTTCCTCAATGCTTTGACTGTCGTAGCTGGAAATAAACCCACCGGCAATGTGCATATTCTCACCTAGTTCAATTCCTAGAAAAGAATCTGCTTTGGTGAAATCAACCGTGGAGAGGCTTAACCCTTTGAGGGAATAAATATCATTATTTTCAGAAACCAGGCGTGTTTTGACCTGGACCGGGACTTTCCAGATCCCTGCAGATGCATCATCAGTGACACTTGCAAGGGTGCTTTTGGCCTGCAGCCCTCCTGCAAATCCGGCCTGCATTTTTGCTACTATCAACCCGGTGGAATCTATCAGAAAATAGGTGGTCTGAAGATCGGAGGCATGGACGGTCAAAACGTAGCACTTTGAATTGTAATAAAATGCTTTTGACGCCAATCCGACCGAGCGTTTTAAAACCGTGACTGAGCCCAGGCTGCCGCTATCTATTCCGGTTATATCGTAGGTTGCCGTTTTGACCAGGTGATCATAATCGTTGGTTACATCATGCTCCCAGATGATCACCACATCTCCCTCAGAATCACGGTTTATTGTCACCCGCGGGATCGCCGTTGCGGTTGCTTCCACCGAAACCAGGCTGCCTACCAGGGTCAGGTCAAAATTAAGCCTCGCCAGTTTGATTCCACTGCTATCAGAATTCTTTGAGTAGGCTACATAGATGTCATTGTCATACAGATCCGAAGCATCATTGTAGATTGCCAGACTATCCTCCGGATCGGTTCCGGCAATGGCTGCAGCTGCCACAAATCCATTTATTCCACTCCCGGTTTCTCCATCCTTGGTGATGTATGCGACAGTTATCGTGTTTGAGTTATCCCGGTATGCAAACAGTCCTGCGTTATCTTGGTAGACAATTGCATCCAATTGATGCCCGGAGGTTGCGGTGTTTGTGGCAAGGTTGGTAGCCGCCGCCCAGGTTGTTGGATCAGAAACATCCAGCATCCGGATTTTTACATTATTTGCTGAATCGTCTATGTAAATGATGGCAAGTCTCTGGCTTAATACGATCACTCTTGGTAGGATTCCGTTTGCATCGATGCTGGTGTTATTCTGAAGAACTGACCCTGTGACTGCATCAATCACACTTGCGCGGATTCCTCCCTGGGTGTCTTCCCATGCCATTGCATAAAGCCCCGCACCATAAGCAAAGTCTGGGCTGCTCTGCTGATAATCATTCCGGATCACATCTTCAGAAGAAACGGTGACACTGAGGTGTCCACCTTTGTCCACCCACTGATCGCGCCCGTTGACATAGGAATAAAGTTTGGAATCGGAGAAAAGCAGCAGCTCATCCTGGAAGGTGGAAAGTGCATCTCCGGAGGAAATCGCCGCAGTTCCAGATGGACCGGCTACTGATCGGGAAAGCTTCGCATATCCATTTCTTTTGGTGATGGTGCTGCCTTCAGTAAACACTCCATTTTCCAGCTCGGTCAAACTGCTAGACACAACCATAGCCTGGCTTGTTTTGGTGTCAATCCCGCCTGCTAGATCGATGGGGATGAACTGTTTCTGAAGTGCCATTACTTTTTTGCAACTTTAGGGTTAGGCTGTTTGTTTTCTTCTTCCTGCTCTAACAACACTTCTTCCATACCGAGTAAACGGTGTAGCCGTGCTTCAATAGTTGGTACTTTAGCCAACTCGTTCTTCACGGTCATAATCTCGTTTTGTACTTCTTTTAGTGTCATTCTTTTTCTTTATTCGTTTCCGGTTCTACTACTTTTTCAGGTTCAACAATCACTTTCCCATTTTCATCGGTCCATTCTGTTTCAATCATGTGTGGATCATGTCTTTCCCCTACGACCAACCAAGAAATTGTATCTGTGCTAGTATTTTCCTTTGCTGTTATTATTAAATTATTCCCAGATACAGAACCTTTAACTTCTCCGAATCCACTTTCATTGCTTGTAAAGCATTGCGTATTTGTATTCAACAAAACAAAAGTCCCTTCAGTCATATTTGAAACAGTATCTAGGTTTATTGTCGCTTCACCATTTACGAGTGTGGCTTTTCCTCTGTAAATCAAGTCTGCTTGTGGTCCCTCAATAAAGGAGTGGACTAAGTTATGAGTCTCAGATTTACTTTCTAATGGGTGGTCGATTTTAAACGAGCCGGACCCTTTGCTAAAAGAGCCTACGACTGATACTGCCTGACTACTGCCGTCTACAGAAACAATTGTAGTATTTTTCCCATCGCAAATATGCGTACGTCTAAAATTAGCTGTTCCCCCCTCATACCCCACATAATTTATACGTATGGACCCTGTATCGCTAGCATCAGTTTGGTTACTGATATGCTGTATGTCAGAACTAACTTGTCCCATGACAAGCCCTCTATTGGCGGCGTGGGCGCTGTGGTGGATACTCAACGCGTCTGCATTATAGGCCGCAGCATCAATTTCTACTTTACCATTAACATCTAATTCTGCATCTGGGGCAGTCATGCCGATGCCTATCCGGTTATTTGATGCATCGATTGATAAAGTATTACTGTCAAAATTAAGTGCATCAACTGCTGCATTTAAGGTGACATCTACTGTCTGAGCAGATAGGTCCAGAGTGCCAGAATTAATATTAATCTCACCACTTGACGAAATACTTAAATCAGTACCATCACCTTCTATTTTCTCATCGTCATGACCAAATGTGAGACCAATATCTGCACCAATGTTGATGTCTCCACCTGCTTCAATAGTAAAATCTAGTTCCGCAGTTGATATGTCCAGTTTCGTCCCGTTACCTTCAATTTTCTCGCCATTATTTCCAAAGGTCAGACCAATATCTGCAGGAATGTTTATGTCTGCTCCTGCAGTCAGATTAATATCACCCGTACCATTGGTGTCAAAAGTAATCTCTCCGTTAACCCCGTCCTCAATGGTGATGGTTCCAGAGTTCGTTCCTGCATTAGTGTCCAGGACTAGATCCTGAGTAGAATTGGTTGTGATCTTGCCAGATGCAGATCCTGACCCGATAACAATCTCACCCGTGCCGTTTGGTATAAAAGAAATATTACCATTAGCAGCATCAGTGATTGCAATACTGGAGGAGTTCGTTCCTGAGTTGGTATCTAAAATTAGGTCATAGGCACCATTGGAGGTCAGTTTCCCGGTTGCTCCTGTGTTACCAATAACCACATGACCTGTCCCATTGGGTTTGAGGTTGATGGGATAATTGGTTGAGCTGGTCGCAATGTTGATGGCACCTGCAAAACTGGTTGCAGTCGAAAGCAACGTCCCTGTTTCATCTGGTACGGTCAGTGCTGCCGTTGTTCCAGTTCCAAGGAATTTCAGTGCGACTTTTGCTGCAGATCCAGATGCATCATATTTATAGAGATCGATGTCAGCAAATGACATCTTTGCCATGCCTGGATCAGATAGGGTCTTGTCAAATTTGAAGGCATAGCTGTTTGAGGAAAAATTGACCTGTGCATTGGTGGTCATGTTGTCAATTGATCCTCCGGAGGTATTTACACCGGACCCGCTTGTGATCTGCACACCAACCCCGGATGCATTCCGGTAGTAAAAATTTCCATCATAGACATACAGTGAAACATTGGTATCACCACTCCCGGAAGAATGAATGGTGTTATCCAGGACCACATTTTTCAGCTCGGTTGCGCTTTGCAAATTGAATTCAACATCAGCGTTAATGTTTAAGCTGCTCGGCGTCAGCTGGACGCCTTTGCCACTGGTATGGTCATGGGCGTCAATCGACTCCCAGTTGCTATTTGTTTCAGTGGCCCAAGTGGGTCCAGTGGTTGTTCCAACCGTGGGTTCATTGAGTGACATATTTGCTGTGGCCATGTGTCTTCCTTCAGAAAATATAGATATCTACAGTTGCAGTCCCGCTGGCTTTCAGCAGGATATAAAGATTTTTGCTTGGATTTGCCGTGGCACTTTCATAAATCGTGGCATTGGTTTTTAACCTAGTGATAATGAATCCCTCATATTCCCGGCCAAGACCATGATTGATTTCGGTGTCAGAGGTTTCAATCGTTTGATCTTTCAGCAGCACACCATCTGAAATCGGCAGCTCCAGCAGTGGATTCAGAGCCGTTTTGATATGAGACTGCAGCCGATTCACTTCTGCATCTGGTGTGTATAGCGTGGTAAAGTTTACCCGGCTCATCAGCTCTTCAGTGTGTAAGTCACCGAAATGGTTGCCCCAGTTCCATCTGAAGTATGATCATAGAAAAACCGGGTGTACCGGGCATACAGCTCATCTTCCAGGAGGTTTGTTTCACCTCCAGAAATTGCTGCTGTCACACCATTCACCCAGGTGCTGTCATCATTAGAATGCTGGATGTATATATTAGCCACTGGAGTTCCTGTGCTGGTATTGACTGCAACCATACAAACCTTGCGGAATTGCGCTGCATCAATCGTGGCCCCGGTGACATCACCGGACGCATCGCCACTGCTTATGTAGTCAGTGACATTCCTATATTGAACTGGGTTCATAGTATCCTCGGCATTATAGGTAGTTAAAATAATTGAAACCGGTGTAGTAAGAAGACACATCAGTCACGGTCACCGGTTCTCCTAAATCTCTCATTTCTGAAACTGCTGTAATCCTTGCCCTCAACTGTTCTTTTTCCATTGTCAGTGCAGTGATATCCGCCTCTTCCTTAACCAGACAATCTGTTGCGGCGGTAACAATCACAAAACTGTCCCATCCAGAGAAGAAATTAAATCGGGATTCAACTGATCCAAAAGTCGTGGGATCAGAAAGACCGCTGCTATCGAGATCCGTTGTGACGGTTGCTGCACCTACTGCTGAAATGGTTTGATCCACATCATAATCTGCAGCCGGCAAAAACCCGGTTCCAGTGATGGTATCGCCAACCACAAACCCATGATTTTCACCTACCGTCCACATGGTGCTGCTGCCGCGTGTAATCGCCGTGACAGTTTTTTCCAGGAATTTTTTCGGACTTGGAACATACCAGACGGTGATGGTGTCATTGGTTGAGGGTTTCGGATTAATCCGCAGAGTTGATCCTTGGATGTGGTAGCGCATCCGCCTTGCAACGGAATAGAGGCTGCCATTGTTACGTTGACTAAAATTATAACGGTGCAAAGGGATGGAGTCTGAACCTACAT
>NZER01000446.1 GCA_002690445.1 Candidatus Pacearchaeota archaeon | reverse complement strand
ATTGGGCTGACCGTAATCGTCGAGTGGTTCAAATCCGTGATAGTCTGCGCCTTGGATGAGTCCACCGTAGTACACATTGCCGTCGTCATCCTTGATGATGAAGCGGTTCGCTGCCGGCCCAAATACCTCATCGACATCACAATCACGAGGACCGTGAATGGGCAGTTTCTCATCAGCGCACGCCCCATACGCTCTGTCAATCATCCAGTGATAGGTGTTTGGTGGAAGGTAGTCTCCTTCGACTATCTGAGTGCCATGTGGCGTCGTCTCGTATCGGTTGTCCTTGTTCATGTCGTTCTCCCTCAAACGGGGGGCATATGCCCCCCATTCGATGCTTAGTTGCTGAGAGCTTTTCGCTCTCGCTTGTTCTCCCCACGCCGACTGGCAATCAGCGCGAGTTGTTCCTCATCAGAACGGAGGAGGCGTTCCTCCTGTCTGACCGTTGCTTCCTCACGCCGTTGTGCTTTGCGTGTGGGCGAATTGTTAACCCGTCTTTGACCCATTAGGCCCCTTTCCTTTCCGAATCCGTCCATGCATCGAGATGTTCGATGGAGGACCAGTCCACGAAGGCACATCGACGCGCCTGTCGTCCGGTGGCATAGTACATGCGTGTCTCTTCCGACACATACATGTCGTCAGACAGTGGCGCAAATCGCCACACACCATAGAGCATGACGACTCCAACGATAACGAACCAAATCATCTGTCCTCCCCATGCATCTCAGTGACGTACAACATCACCCACCCAGACACGAACACCGCAGCCGCGCAATACAGCGCCAACCACATCTCCGTCTCACGTAACCAGTCTTCTGTTATCATCGTTACCACGCTCCGTTCATATCTCGTTGTTTAACCCAGCCTTGCAACGCCTCATGTGCGTCATCCGCCCAGAGCTTTGTCGTGCGCGCCGCTTTCAGTTGAGACTGTGCCCGCTTGTATCGAGGGCGCAGTGTCGGTCTGAGTGTCGCTGCATTCGCCTCACTCAAGTGATCATCCAAGTCCGCAATCTTCACCAGTGTGGCGAGGTCATTCTTGACGACCTCCTCGATGTAGTCACGATACGTCATCCCTGATGCTGCCGGCCGTGTCAGAATCTCCACCGCCTCGGACACCTCTTTGCCGAACTCATCCGTAAGGTGCCTGAAATCCACCACGTTTCCTCGCACTTGGTCTTCGACGAGGTCGTGCAAGACGCCGACCACCATCGCTTTCAGGCCTGCTGTGTTGTCCTGTAGGGTCGCATTGAACGCCGTCGAATTGCCCTCTGTCAATGCGGCGACGCGCATCGAATGAGCGAAGCTGTCTGCATCCAGACGCGATTCCGCCAGACGGATGGCGGTTCGCAGTTTGGTGCCCCATTCAAGGAATTCCACTCGTAGTGCATGTTCAGCATTCATCGTTTTTTGATTCCATCCTTCATTTCGTACTCTGTCACCAGTGAGTCCACCCGTGCGAGAACCATCTCGACACCCTGTCTCGCTTTCCGCATCCGCCGCACGACCATCTCGTTCGTAAATTTATTCTCTCGACCAGGCACGTGGTCGGCTAACGCGGCTCGGTGCGCACTCTCTTCGGCCATGGCTAACAACTTCTTGATTCCTGCGGCGGCTTTGGCAATCTCGCACAACCGATACTCGGTTTCATGATTCGTGAGTGCCAAATTTCCCGCCGGTCCACAACTCTCCAGCATAACCAACTGCTGTTCTTCGCTCAAGGGTGCGGACATCTTCATTTCTTCAGCTTCTCCGGCGGCGCCATGCTCAACATCGACAAGGTGCCATCCAAGGCGCCCGTGCTTTGGTACCCAGCCCGGCATAGATCAATCGGCTGCGTGTCTTCCACGCGGTCGAGGGCGTTTGTCACATACTCGATATCACCCACGGCAATCAGTTCGTCCACCAGTTCATGGGCGATAGTCGCATGTCGCAACGTAATCGCGATGTTCAGTTCGTCCAACAATTCCTGCTTCTTACTCATGTTCTGTCTCTCCTGTCCACGGTGACTGCCCGGCATTCGGCGATTCACCTCTCGCATAGCACGCACAGCCGATACGATAGAGGACCGAACCCACCGTAAAGAAGGCTTGGTCGTAGTAGCGATAGTCCTCGTATTGAAAGGTGACATACCCATCGATATCCTCGTCGCTTTCACCCAGTGCCTGATAGATACACCGTTCGACCATCTCATCAGGCATCATTCGAAAGGCGACCTCACAAAAGACATACCCTATCCAGTCATTCACTTTTTCGAGCATTAGCGTCCTTCCCATTCAATGACCCGAGTCGCACGGCCCGCCCAATGCGAACCGGCATATCCCTGTTGTGCCGCTAGCGAACCGTAGGGAAATACCTGTTGTGTCAATCCTGATACGTCATACACATGGGTTTCCTGTCGGCGATAGCGCCGCGTGAGGTTTTTATAGGTAATCATGCCCCCATGAATACGCACCACTGCGAGGAGCGGTTTGTCTGACGGCTTCCCGTGTGTGGACAATGTGTCGACACACCACTTCATCTTCACCAGGCTGTTCGGTTTGGTCGATGCTTCATCGACGCCCGGTCGCAGCACCGTCGCCGTCGCGACGTTGATGATCAATTCCTCTTCCGTCGGCCGGAAGCGCCATTGTCTCGGATTCTTTGTCCAGATAATTGACATGTTCTTTCCTTATGCCCGTCGAAACAGCGGCGGACTCATCGCTTCCCACGCACGGTTCAGCGCACGGTTGTATTCATTCTGGAACGGCTGACGCGACTGCCGCACTTTCTCCTGCGCAAGTTGGTCGATTCGTTCGATTTCTGCTTCCTTACTGAACGCTTTCATCGCATCGTAGACCGTAGGCAGTTGATATGTGCCACGCCCTGAACGATACAGTGCGCCGATGAATGCGCAATTGCCTCGGCCGGCTTGTTCGAATTCCATCAGGTTCTTTCGGGTGACTGTCGTACCGTAGGTTTTGATAATCGCAGTGAGTATTTCTTGCTTCTTTTGGTTAGTCTGTTTGTTAGTCATTTCTGTTCGTTTCTGCTGCTGTGTCCTATTTACCGCCCTCTGGGGTGGACTAGGATGGAGTCTCGTGGAGCTTAGCGAATAGGGGAAATGGAATTTTTTCCATCTCCCCCCCGTTTAGTCGCCAGCTTGTTGGACAGCGTCCAGAGAGGCTGGCAGTGAACTAAACGCAGCGCCGGCTATACCTCCAAGGTAATGCCAATTGGCTTCTGAACATACTCATCCTCACTCGGCTCGACAACGCTGCTTGTCGGGAACTCACCAGCCTCGACGGTAATCGGGGCAGTCACCTCCTGCACATCTCTGCCAGGACCACCCGGCACGTCAGTCACCGTCTTGACGGACTCTGGGATAGACGCCGCGTCCGTTGGAATCGCATACGCACCGCGACCCGTGCGCACGAATCCCAGAGGCGTTCGGAAGTTTTGCACGGGGTCTTCACGACGCGCAACCCACTGAACAACCAGATTATGGCGCTTCTCAAAGGCCTTCAAGGTTTTCCGAGTGAGAATCAGTCCCTCTTCCGTCCGCAGGAGCGTCGTCAAGGCCTTGACCTTGGCAGCCTTACTGAACTGCGCAGCCAGCTTCTTGCTCGGTGTCGCGGGAACGGGGTTGTTGGTGATACCGTTTGTGTCTCTCATGATGATGTGTTCTCTCTTTCTCTCTAGTGTATGATGTTACGCGAGGAATGGCATAACAGTTTGGACGAAGACTTTGTTCTTCGACGCGCCGACGCTGTGCTTCACAAACGCACGTTTAATCTGTGCGGGGGTCATCCCTTCGGTACTCGTCTCTGTATCAGTGTCGAGTCTGAGTCGTTTGGCCATCACGAGGATGGCGGCGTCACCAATGATATCGACCTTGTTGAACGCGACCTGCCCGTGTTCTTTCATGCTCTTCTTGGCATCCTCTTCCGTGATGCTGAAGCGCCCGGTGTCGAAGGAATAATCCGTGTCCCATGTGCGAGCGAACTGCTTGGCTTTTCCAAGAATGCCATACGAACCGCGGCGGGTGTAGCGCGACTCACGACCACTCAGCACCTTGATGGTCACCACGCGGGTACCATGGCGAGACTGGATACTGTCAATCAGTGCGGCCAACATCGAGTTGGTTTTTGCGTACCAGTATTGCGTACTCTGCTCGGTTGGCTCCTGATAGTCAGCATACACTTTCCGAGTCACGGTGTCACGGATGATCGCCGCGTACCCTTTGCGGAGATTCGTGGCTCTCTGCTTATCACCATACTCAATGTCCAGCCCTGAACTGTCATCGCCATCCGTCACAATGAGGAGGGTCGTCTTGTCCAGACGATGGGCGGACTTCATCGCGGCGATGTATTGTTCTGCCACGAGTAACGTGCTATAGAGCGGTGTGGCGCCCAGGTCAGTATGCGGTACATCATGGCACGCATAATTGTTGGGACGCGAGGTATCGTACTTCGCGGCGAATGCTGCGCACGCAATCAGTTGGTCTTTCCACTTCGGCGCGGACGTATCCAGCACCGTCGCGAGTTGTAGATGACCCGATGTCGGCGTCAGCGTCTTCGAACCCATGTCAGTGGTACTATGGACATTCTCACGCTCGTTGCTGCTATACCGCTCAGTCGAGAAGACGACCGCTTTGAACGGAATGCCAACAGCTTTCGCGAACGTTCCGAACAACAGGGCTTGGTCCAGTGCGTCACTGATAATGTCAGACATGCTGCCCGAACCATCGATGACGACAACCACGCCGTGCGATTTGCCAGTCGGCAGAACCGTCGTGGTCTTGAACAGATCCTCACGGAACTTGTACGCATACAACTTGGTGACATCAAGACGACCGGTGCGCGAAGTTTTCGCCCGCTCCGCGAGCTTCGCTGCCTTCTTCAGTTCGAACTCACGTGCCATAAACTTGATGGTGGCACCATGCTTCTGGTTGAACCGCTCAAGATACTCTTCCGCAGCCTCTTTTGCCGTGGAATAGACACCGAAATACTCTGCGACATCGTCTTGATACGACACTTCGAACGCCGCAGCCTGCGCAGCGGTCAGCGGTCGCAGGTCCACTTCAACGGGCGCACTGCGATCATCTTCGCTGGTATTCGCGAGACTCTCAAGAGCTTCCTTGTTCGCCATATCCGTTTTCGCAACGGGACCAGGATTGGGATTCTCACCCGTGACTGGTGCAGCCTCATCGCCGTCAGGAGCATCGCCCTCTTTGGCGTTGTCAGCATCACCGTCACCGCTCTCGCCGTCATGGCTCTCGCCCTCATCAGAATTCTCAGCATCCTGTTTCGGACCGTCACCATCCTGCTGGCTGTCGTCACCGTCGAGGCCGGGCTCGATGTCCTGACCGTCGCTGGGCTGACCGTTTCCGTCGCCGTCGCAATCACTCTCTTGACTGTCCGTCCCCTGACTGTCTTGACCGTCGGAGTCGGAGTCGCTTGGCTGACCCTCGCCATCCTCTTTCGGTGTTTCCTTCTGTGCTTGAACGTCAGCGTCGTAAAGTTCCTTCGCCAGTTCAAACGCCGCAGTCATCGACTCAAGCGAATCGATACGCGGAAACAAGGCACGTTCAGCATCGGTAAAGGGTACGTCGCGGTGCGCGCCGACCTTGTACTGCATGTTGATACGGTCGATGAACGAATACGACGCGAGATTCTCAGTCGGATCTTCTTGGAAGATTGGACCGCGCTCTGCGAAGTCGGCATAGCCGCGACGGAAACTAGCGCGGAGGCCAGGATACTCGTCTTTCATCAGACGTTCAATGCGGGTATCCTCAAGGACGTTGAGGTAGGTATGGAGGCCGTCGAACTTGCGGCACTCGTCAAGAATGTCAAGCGACTCTGGACCGCTGGAATACTTCGCGTGCCCCACTTCATGTCCGATGAGGAGGTCGTACTGATCAACAGTGACGTTGTCCCACTTCGGCAGAACCAACACACGATTGCCAATGTCGAACATGGCAGTCGAGGTATTCTCGTGACGGACCGTGATGTTCTCGCGAGCCAGGAGCTTCGCAAGACCGCGCTTGGTCTCGTCAAGATGGTTGCGGTAGTTGCCGATGGTGGCGTTCGCGGTATCGGCAGTCGCTTTCTCAATGTTCATAAGCTAATTATACACAATGGCGCGGAAAGTGTCAAGGCACCCGCTCCCGTAAGTCCTTTAGAATGAGGGGATTAAACCCCCAAAAATAGATGAAAATCGCACCAATCCAGACGCTAAAATCCATAACCCCAATAGTATCAACAACTTACGGGGAAAAATCCCGTCCCGCGCACGGGGCGCAGCCGGTGCCGGTTTGTCATCAGCATCTGCGAATGCACCATGAATGGTGACAGTAGCGGAAGAATGCATACGTGCCATTAGTCAAGTCCTCCATCGTCAATCTCACGATTCCGCCGGCCGACGTAGCGCAGCGAATCGTAGTTCAGCGCATGACGCCCTTGCGGGAGTCGCGGTGAGATGACGCGACGAGTGTGGAACTTGCGGCGACGTTCAACTTTGTCGCGCAACTCCTCGTCAATCATCTCTTGTTCAGACACGGGATCAACAACCGGCGATGCCGCGTCATCTTCCTCGTGACAAAAATCATCTGGATCAAATGTTGCTACAGGGTGACTCATAATATAT
>NZER01000445.1 GCA_002690445.1 Candidatus Pacearchaeota archaeon | reverse complement strand
TCCTGTCGCTGATGAACGAGCGTCGGTCAAAAAGGGAGCGGCGGCGGCCTTGACCGAGCGGTCGGCGATAGGTGTGTTGATACGGGCGCTGATGCGGCGGGCCGGGATCACGCGGGCGGAGCTGCTTGAAGAAATCAAATCGGGTCGAGCCGACGATTAGGGGCGGTGCAGTGAGGACGTTCATCATATCCGTCGCTTGCGTTTTGACGCTATCCACGGTGGCGTCTGGCCTCGCTGAATACTCCGCGACAATCACCAGACACTTGCTGCTCTACGGAGACTTGGATCTGCGCGGCAACCCCGACGTTGCAAACAGCCAAAGCGAGATCACTTGGCTGGGAACAGACAACCGGCACCACGCCATTATGACGTGGCGAGAGTGGCGTCACCCAGATCCGGCGATCAAGATCATGGCGGTCGACGACGCGGGAGTTCTGCACGACGCGATTGTTATTACGACTGATTGCCCCGTTCCTGAAGTTCAATTTCAGTACCCGACGAAGTTCTTCAAGGTTGAAGACCCAGGTGATCCTGAAGAAGGGGCGTGCTATTTCTGGATGGGGTTCGACGGCAAGGTGCGTGTCCGCGTTCGCCACGAAGGAATAACGGTAACAACGGAGCTGAACTGATGGCGAACGATCAAGTACATGTGGCGTGGACGGCGACCGGGTCGACAGTCTACATACTAATCCGTGATCGGGACGCGGACATCTGGAACGGGTCGTCGTTTGAGACTTACTCGACGGGGAACTTGGGTACGTACGATGTCCCCACAACGGAGCAGGGTACTGCAAGCCAGCACTACGCCGTCGCCTTCCCGGCTACGATCGCATCGGGGATCTACGCAGTGACGGCGTTCGAGCAGGCTGGTGGATCACCAGCTGAGGGAGACACTCTTATCGGCGGATCGTCTGTTCAGTGGGACGGTTCGGAGATCATCCCACTGTCATCGATCGACGACAGGCTCCCCACCGCTTTAGTCAGCGGCAAAATGGATTCGGACGCGACTGCTGTGAGTGGCTCTACTGATGCAGCTGACAACTTAGAGGCCCAATCTCGCACCGTTGAGACGGCTGTAGTTGTTGCTGACGGTAGCAATACGGCGACTACGTTCAAGACAGGGTTGTCGAGCGCCACTGACGACTACTACAACGGCGCTGTTCTCGCATGGATTGACGGAACCAACAACGCTCTCACGGCCCGCAGAATCAGTGACTACAACGGGACCACCAACTTCGTAACAGTCGAGAGTGCTTTTGCGAGCATACCGTCGACCAACGACACGTTTGTTGTAATCGGCAGGATCGAAGTGTGAGGCGAACATGCACCTTCAGTACTGGCTAGGCGCGGTCACCGGTGCGGAGACGGCAGTTGTCTCTCCGGTCGTCGCCACATGGTCAGTACCGGCGGTTACAGCTACTCACTCCGCAGTCCACTCAGCGAGCGCGTCCCCAGCTACAGCAAATTGGTCTGCTCCCGCAGTTACCGGACAAGGGATTGTTGCGGCAACAGTCTCCCCGGTAACTGCGGTTTGGTCAGCTTCTGCAGTTACGGCAGACGCAGTTACTAATGCGTCTGTCTCCCCAGTCACGGCTGCTTGGTCGGTCCCATCTGTAACGGCAGACGGCGTAGTCGCCGCGACCATATCTCCGGTTACGGCTGTTTGGTCAGCCCCTTCAGTCACGGCAACCGCCGCTGTCATGGCGAGCGTGTCTCCAGTGACTGCGGCGTGGTCAGTACCGGCGGTTACGTCAACTGCAGTCGTATCAGCTGCGTTGTCCCCGGTAACCGCTACGTGGTCGGTTCCAGCAGTACTCGCCAACCAAGCTACAGCTTCAGTCTCGCCGGTCACCGCCGCATGGTCAGCGCCAGCTGTCGCAGGTCAAGGCGTTGTCAGCGCGACGGTCGCTCCCGTCACGTCGTCCTGGTCGGTATCGGCGGTCACAGCTACGGCTATTTCCGCTCCGACGGTGTCGCCAGTCGTGGCAACTTGGTCTGTACCGGACGCCATCCCCGATGCTGTCGCACTGCCGCCAGCCATCCTGTCTCCAGTCGTCGCTACGTGGTCGGTTCCAGCAGTTCAGCCCACATCGGTCCAGAACCCCTCAGTTTCGCCTGTAACGGCCGCTTGGTCAGTTGTGGGTGCGAACCCAACTGTTCCGCTCCCGTGCCCGTACAGGCCAGATTCGGACGCTGAGGAGGGTTACAGCCCCAGTGCGGAGGTCAGCCCGGCTACCTACACCCCTGGTGGCTCCGCCTCAGCGGCTACCTACACGCCCGGTAGCAGTGGCGTCGATACCTACACCCCAGCTGGAGCCCCTGGTGGCGAATACACGCCGGGACGAGACCGGGACGGCTGCTGCTAGTCTCGCACCACAAAAAAATGAGCGGATGCGTGAGTTGCTGGTGGAGACCTCTGAGAGTCCCAACAACCCGTTCGTGGCCTACCTTGTCCACTAGCGTCCGCTCAGTTACCGGCCATTATTGATGACCGGCGGTTGCTAGGCAATGTGCAGTTTTGAGTGACTCAAATGTCCATTCACCTCGAAGAACTATCAATGTCCTCATCGAAGTCGACGCTTCCTCTTCCTCGGATTCGATTAGGAACTCGACTTCATTGCGTTGAAGCCTTTCGATCAGTTGCTTTCTGGCGACTTCCTTCGCCTCCTCCTCATTCTGGGCCTCGGGCACGTCGTGCCCCGGGCCGTTGACCGCGATGCTGGTCTCCAGATACACGAAATAGACCTCGGCCATCAGCTCACCACCTTTCCGCCCTTGATTCGGTATTGGAGACCGACTTCGAGAGTCTCGAGTTGTCCCAACAGACGAGCATGAAACTCTTCCATCGTGATCGTCTCGACTCTCTGGGTCGTCATGTTACGGATTTGAAGCCAGGGCTTCCGAATCATCTCAACCTTAAACCAAGCTGACATCACATCTCCAGTTTGCTTGAGAATTCCAAACCACGCAGATACGCACGAATCTCCAGGACCAAATCGAGCATACCAACTACCATTATCGCCCAGCTTCAGATGCAAGAGTTGCTCGTCACTCGTCATGGTGACAGCTCGCAGAGAGTCAACACCATCCCGTCGATTATCATTGGGAGTAGGTTACTCATCACGACTCCGGTTGCGGCCACTGGAACGGGAACTTGCTGCGGACTTCCTTGGCTGCACATGACCGCAACGTCGCCACCACGCACCGCACGTCAATGGTGAACTTCGCTCTGTTCGCATCCCTGGCGATGTTGGGTAACAATGACTCACCCGGCCACTCACCCGGACAGACCTTCACCAACTGGACCCGCGCCGAACGGATCCATTCCCGCTTGACTTTTAATCGAGTCGAGACGTAATCGTGAGCGCTCGTCTTGTCGCTGAACGTCGAGTCGGTTGGGATAGCTACGGGAACCTCCGTGTTGTTGGCGAGCGCTTTCTCCTGGCGCCGGGAGAGGTGATACCTGACTAGATCTGGAGGCATTCGGCGACCCCTTGCGAATCGATGTCTAGTTCGTCAATCCGCCAGTACCGATCGCTGACTTTGGTAAGGTCGCCCGGATTGTCCCCAATCACAATTGTGCTGACGCGGGCCAACTGCTCCTTCTTCCACTCCAGGAACGGTTCCACGATGTTGTCAGGGGCGTTCACATAGGCGTCCGTCAGGATGATGATGTCCGTCTCACCTTTCGGGCAGCCCAGCTCCCCCCACTTCTTCGGCAGCTCGACGAGAGGAACGTCTAGGTTGGTTCCGCCACTGTAGAAGTGCTCCAGCCACTTGGAGATCGCTTCGATGTCGCGAGGTTCTTTCGGGTCGATGGTAAGATAGTTCCCCTCAGAACCTCCCGCGAAGCCTACGAGGCAGCACCACCGCTTTTGATGCTCGGCAATCCACAAGATCGCCATCGCCATCGCCTTGGCGTGAACGATTGGCTCCCCCATCATGCTGCCGGACTCATCCACCACGACAACCAGCGGCCCCTTCGCCTCATCCTTCATGGACTTCGTCTCGTGGACCATCAGAGACTCCTCGATGAACCGACGCATGAAGTCCCACTCCAGTGTTTCGTCCGTCAGTGACGCGAGTTCGCTGGCGACCACATTGGAGAGGTCGTTGTCGTAGTTGATCCCGACGATCTTGTCAGGTCCGTTAACCGGCTTGCTGTACTGAAGCGATTTCGCCAGCCTGACGTAGCGACCAGCCCGCTCCATGATTCGCCGGAGGGACTCGTTGTCCTTCACCTTCTTGAAGATGTTGCGGATCTGTTCGGTCGACATCTTCTGGGTGTCAGGTCCGTCACCGCCTAGCCCTTTGACGGCGTCCTTCATGTCGTTGACATCCTTCTTCGCCGACTTGCAAGCCTCTTCGGCGGCAGCGTGAGCGGCGGCGTCTCTGTCGAGGTCGCTACGACCACCACCTTCTTCGCCACCACACTCTTTCTCCCGCTCCTCTTCTTCGACGACGTACTGCACCCACTGCACCGCGAAGGACGCCGCCGCCAACTCCGAAGCTAGGTTGTCTAGACACGTCTCGCGGTGCAGCTGCTTGTAAGCTGGCGTCTGCATGAGGGTCTCTAAGAAGTGCTTCCGTTTCTCATCGGAACACGACTCCGCCATCTGTGGAAACGGCTCCCAGGCAGCTGACAGAAAGTCGGCGGCCACATGGCGACGGACATCCTCATCGATCGCCGATAGGAACTGCCCCCCTTCGTCAGATCGAGCCCACTCACTGCCTCGCCGGACCGACCATTTGTCGAGTTCCAACGCGGTCTTCGAGATCTCTTGTGTTGGACCGGCAGGTGACATTGAGTTGTCACCGTACTGGATGGCTTCCAGTTCCTCGATCCCAGGAGAAGCATTGGGGACAGCCCCCATCATCTCCGAGATGTCTTCCGGGTTGTTCTCCGGCTCCAACGGTTCTTGCGCACCTTCAGCTTCTTCACTCATGGGGATCTCCTTGTCGGTAGTAACGATTACCAGAAATGAACAGACACCGCTTCGTCGCCGCTCTGTTCAATGTACTCCAAGCACTCGTGCAGGAACTGCTTCTCGGGTGACACGTCGCTGTCACTGTTTGAGTTCTGAGGTGTGGGGTAAATCTCCTCCACCGTGCCGTTGTGTTTCTGAGCGAACTCGTTGATGGCCTGCATGAGGTCATCGATGATGTTTTCCGGCTTCTCCATTCCGGCGAAGTCTTTTTGGTCGAGGATCTCCAGTGCGCCGACAAGTTCTTCCGACGTGAACTCGATGGTGCATCCCTTTCCCGACACAGAAGCGTACGCCTCGTCGTACACCCCCAGAGCAAGGTACATCACTTGGTTGAGGGGGTCGCGAGAACTCCTCCTCACATGAGTGATGACCTCGTCATCGCCGTGGAATGCTGTGATATCGTGTCCCATTTACCGTCTCCGTGACTCAGTGTTGCAGGGTCGTCCAAGGTAAATCCGCACGATGACCGCTAAGCCAACCGTGCGGCAAGTGCTAGTTTCGCAGGTGAGAACAGTCGGGACACTTGTTCTCGTAGCTCTGCAAGTGTTCTTCGAACTCAGCTCCCGTGCCGATCGTACGGCGGACTCCCAGTGAGTGGGCAAAGTACGCCAAGAGGTTCAGCGGTTCGCAACAGCTGTCTTCAGTACAGGTCCTGTTATGAGTGTCCATCCATTGGCTCAGTAGAGTAACCATGTCGTCAGCGACTTGCTCTTGGTAATCGAGAAGTTCTTCCTTGCTCATCCCTTCGAAGTCGTCGAATTTTCGATCAGCGCTCATCATTTTCGTTCCCGTAGATAGTGGGGATACTCAGCCAACCGATGGTCGGCACGAGATTGACTCTACTGAACGGCGTCGAGGCTGGCCAGACGAAGGTTGATGAGCATCTGATTCACCAACTCGCAAGCTTCCTTCTCTCGGGGAGAGGAACCGTTGAGCCCCTTCTTGATCTCGCCCAGCTTTTTCGAGGCGATTGCCGACGCGGCGAGGTCTTTGACATCACAGTTGTCAACCACTTGTTTCGCCTCAGCCAGCATCTGAGTAGCCATCAGTCCACTCGGTCGGGCGATCTCCACCACAGCGTCAGCGACAGCGCCCTGAGTGTCAGGGTGGCTCCACCACATGTGCTGCAGCAGCTCCAGGTCGTCCGTCGTGACCTCGTCTCGGCCGTTCAGGTAAGCGAAAGCTTGCAGAGCCGGGTACGTCTTCCGTAAACGCCGGTCGCCGACAACAACGCCGTCCCGCCGGATGCGCCGCCGGATCTCACCGGACGCCTCTTGGACATCACCCCGAACCTCAACCCGCTTGACCTCGTTCTTCGCGCCGTCCAGTTCCTCAACGGGAAGGTTGGTCGTCAGCTGCGGAGTCAAGTCTGGGGCGCTCATCAATCGCTCGATGGAAGACTCGCTGGAGACGGGGTTGACCGTCTTGCGGAACATGAACCGGTCGAACAGCGCCGCCAGCTCTTTCGCTTCCCGAGGGTACTCGTTCGAGCAACCGATGACCATCTTCAGAGGACACTTGACCATCCCCTTCGACCCGTTTCGGTAGGTCCCCTCGTTGAGAACCTTCAGGGTCGTGTTCAGGATCATGCTGCTGCCCTTGAAGATCTCATCGAGCAGCACCACGTCGGCGTCAAGCATCGTGTTTTCGATGATGCGGTAATAGTCGTCCGCCTTCATCCCCAACACCGACACCGGACCGAACAGTTCGTCCGGCTTGGTCGAGTCGTTGAGCAACATGCTGAACCGCTTGCCGTCGATCCAGTCGACGATTGTCTCCGCCAGCATCGTCTTCGCCGTTCCGGGCGGCCCGATGAGGACGACGTGCTCGCCAGCCAACAGCGCGGTCAGGACGAGCGTCGTTTCTTCATCTCGCTCGATGAGCGAGTCGTTCATGTCCTTGCGCATCGCCAAGAACTTGTCTTGTACTGCAGTAGTCATCAGAAGTCTCCGGGTTTCCATTGATGTGAACCACACGTCGAGGCTACTCAGCCTACTCGACGGGTGAAATCTCCGTCGCCTTGTCGAGCATCACTTGTTTGCTGTGCTCTACCTTAACTCGGATTCCGTCAAGCGCGTCTTGGAGGTACTCAGCGTACGACTCCGACTTGTGCTTAATCTTCCTCCACTCTTCAGCACCACGACGGACGGTACTGGTTCGGGTGCTTGGATTCCACGACTCCGTCGCTTCGTCCAACTCTGTCAGCATGGCGGCTATCCGTGCCGCCATAGCTTCCCGAACCGACCGGTCACCGCCTTCGGTTCCCTTCGGAACGGGGAATCTCCACAAGCAACCGCCGAGCGCCGAGAGGAACGTATCGATGCGGGAGGTAAATTCACGATGGGCCTCCGGTACAAAGTACGCTCCGCCTTTCCGGGGGTTGATGGGGAAAAGATCGCCCTTCTCTTTGAATAGCCGTTGGACCAATCGGGTGATGTCGTTCGCGCCTCGGTGGTCCCTGGCGTGATTGACAAGGGACTGGGCGTGCAAAGCCATCCCTGGAGACTCATCGCACGACACAAGACCCGTTTCGAGTTCGAGCGTCAGTTGACACTCGTAGTCGAACTTAACCTTCTCGCTCACTTCGTCGACCGACTTGCTGGTGAGTTGGAAGCTGACGGAGTTGCCGTCCTTGTCTTCCTTGACCTTGTCGATGCTGCGGTTCTCCTTCAGAGACTTGCAAGCCCTGGCGAAGGCCGACCTGCTGTTCAGGTCCCCCATTGCGTCGGGGTCGAGCCCAGCGTGACTCAGGCACTCTCGGACACGTTCAACTCTCACTTCACTCGAACGAACATCCCAGGTGATCACCTCGCCCAAGATGTCCCCAATCGGAAACGGGACAGGGGTGACTGATCGTGTCCGTTCAGCTTGCTCGGTTGTCATAGCGGTCTCCTAAAACGTGGTAGGGTGCGACGGACGTTGTCCGTCAAGAAACGCGAAGAACGAAGACGCCCGTCTCACCTTCAGCCGTGTTCTCGGTGATGAAGGTAAGAACGGACCCATCGTCTAAGTAGATCAGAGGGTCGTGCGCTTCGCCGCCGAAGCCATCGGGATAAGCGCGAGTCTTGAACCCCACAATCTTCTTCCCGATGAGAGAAGCCTCGTCGGGCATCCCCTTGCTAGTAACGGCGGGACGACCCCTTTGTGGAACCATCAGCAATCCTCCCCGTTGAGTCCCATCTCATCCGCGCCGACTCCTCGCTCTTGCTGAAGAGTTCGGAGCGACAGAAACACCTCTTCCGCCCAGCGAGTCGCTGCGTCCGGTGTGCACGTCCGTCGGAGGATGCACTGGATGAGATCCACCTCTTCGTCGGACAGCAGGAACGCGCCTCGGATCAGATCCAGGTCCTTCTCCCCCAGCAGGTCCTTACCGACCGTGTTGATCCACTGGGAAATGAAGATGTGGTGACGACCGATGATAGCCGCCAAGGGTTCGAGTCGGCTTGTCCGAGGACTGGTATGCCCCTTCTGCTTCTTGCGTTTCACTCCTCCCTTGCCTTCTTGGCGGTCGTACTTCTCTTCGGCTCCCAGCTCCACAAGGATTTCTTTGACCCTGGGTGAGGAGATGTGCTTGTGGCCGCCGTTTGGACCTGGGAACGCAAGCTTCCTCGTCGCCCAACGGGTAACCGCTTCTCGGGACTGGAAATGACCCTTCCCAATGATCTCCCGGTGCTCATCGAGAAGCGAGACCAGCTTCGCGGTCTCCACAGCACTCAAGTACTCCATCTTCTTCTTAGCCATGTGTCGTCTCCCTCGTTAGATAGGTAATGGGTTTCCTCGCCGGGTCGGCCCGGTTTGGATCGATCGGCCGCCGTCGCCCCTCCTATCAGGGCGATGTAAAATCCGGGGCCTCAGCTACTCGTCGCATTCTCCGTGGGTGAGTTCACCGGACAACAAGTTCATGGTCGCGTCGTGATCCAACGGAACCCTGCGCAACCATCGAGTGTACTGGTGGACCATCAGGCCAGCTGCGATGGTCGCAGCATAGATCGTGCTGCGGGAGGTGCAAGTTCCCGCTTGAGCCTCGTCCTGACTGAACAGCGAACCGTCGTAGGCGTCGAACCCAGCGGGATTGTCAGCTGCTAGAACGCGAATCGTCTCGCCCATCATTCGGGCGTCGGTCCAGAACTGGCAGAACTGCTTCTGATCGTCCCAGATGATCTTCCGTGTCGAGATCAAGTCCACGCAGCAGAAGACAGCTTGGTGTGACCTGACACGGGGCCTCCAGCGATCCTGGACAGCCGTAACGGCCACGTCGCCGACAAGGTGGTTGATGTCATGTGACAGCACATCGACCTTCGGAACGCCCACACAGGACGCACTGTAGCCCTGTGTGGTGACGTTAGACAGATCGACGGTGTCGAAGTCGACAATCTGCAGTTGCGGGACGCCGATCGCCGCCAGCTGGAGAGCAACTTGCCTTCCAACGGCGCCAACTCCGATGACGGTCGCCCCGTCTGTGATTTGTGGAATGAGATCCTTCTGCCGCTCAAAACGGCTGGTAGCTTGCTCCGTCTCCATGTGTACCCTCGTAGAAAGTTGCCGTGATTTGTCAAGAGAGATCTCTGTCAGCAGCGCGGCTCATCCTCGCCAGCATCTCAACCGCAGGCAAGCCGAGGCAACTCGGCTGCTGAAGAAGCTCCGCCATCGCCTTAATGGCTACTTCAACTTCAGCTTCCCCCTGGTCTGCGAAGTAATCAGCGATAACTCCAAGGGGGGTATCAGCGTGCAGTGGGAACAAGTTCGACTTTCGCAGCTGGTCCCAAATGTAGGTCTGATCGAAGGTAGTTATCCCCAGCCAGAACGCCCGATACCAGTGGCTCGCGACCGCGAGCGTGTTGCCAGCCTGTCAGTCCCAGCCTGTGTAGTCGCACCCTCCTGAAGCCGACAAGTACCGTCCGTCGTCGCATTGGAACAGACCAACCCACGGGTCTCCGTCGTTCTCCCCGTGCTGGATAGCGATAATCTCCGTTACGTTCTCCCGGAGAACTGGGGCATCAGACACGCCGTCCACTGACTCAATGTCCGGTGTGCAGTTACCCATCGAGCCGTTATCTGGCTCTGCAAACACACACTTCCAGTCGTAGTCGTCAAGTTCTTTGAGCATCGTCTCCTCCGAAGTGGCAGGGCTGACCGGCAATACCAATTCACCCTGATCCAGAATTCTTCCACAATGCGGGCAAGTGAAGCAGCCCGCATTGTTTTCGTATGGAGCGAATCCGCATTCGGGGCATCCTGACATTATCGTTCTCCTTGATGTTATTCGCCTACTCTACACATCCCCACGGAGAAGTTCCTCGCGTCGACACGAGTGTCTCCTCGCCGCTAGAACGTCCAGCTGAAGTTTCTACCTGCACGGACTTCTCTAAGTGATCAGCGCGTCGCTCAAGTTCGTTGATGCGCATACCCAGGACCACAATGCAGTACGCGAACAACCAGTAAGGAATGGAACTCGCCAGTCCCCACAGCACGGCAGCAACGTGTCCGAACAGCGTGTGCTTGGTCATGAGTCCTCCCTGGGTGTCTGCTTTCCGTCGAAAGTGACTTGGAAGTTAGGCGCAGCTTCGGCGATGACATCCAAGACGACTGCGACCGTGTTAATGCCGATGTCGTCGATGGTGCTCGCTGGGTACATCTCCCCAATGGTCTTGGTGGGGTGTCGCTCCGACTTCGCCTTCATCACTTTGCCCCGCAAGTCGTCGAGTGCAATGCGTTTCTCCTCCATGTGTCGTCTCCTAGTTGGGTGTGAGAAGATCGCCCTACGGGAGTCGAACCCGCGACCAGTGATTTAGAGTCACCTGCTCTACCGTTGAGCTAAGGGCGATGTGCAGCTAACGTGGCCCCACACCCTGATTGCCACCGGCCGTCGCCAGCGCCGCACAGGGCAGGGGTGGTGTAGTGTCAGCCCATTGGTCCAATCCTCCAGATGCTGTGGCGTCTGAGGCTCGCGATCCCCATCTGCCGGTTGTGCGGCTAGTATGTGTCAATCCAGGTAATCGAAGCGGTCGTAGTTGTCGCCCAGAGACTTCTCTTCGATCGGGTTTTCTTCACAGTAGTCACCCCACTTGTCGAACCACGCTCGCCACTCTTCGTCAGTGGCGTCCACGGGTGGTTGCGGAGGAATCTCCATGTCGGCGTCGTCAACGTCACAGATAGTCTCCGTGTCGCCCTTGTGATCGGTCAGCGAGAACGTCTCCACGTCCGTCTCTGCTTCCTCTTCGTCATCGTCGAACACAAGGGTCTGCTTGTTCTTCCGCTCAGCTTCCCGGTTCTTTTCGTCGAGGACGTGCTGGGCCTTAGGAACCCAAGTTTGGGCCTTCTTGTCCCAAGTCTGAGTACCGCCGTAGCTGGTCCCGCCGCCGTAACCGGGGTAGCTGCTGCTCGGGTAGCCGTAGCTGGCGTAACGCTCCTCCGTGACGTTCTCCAGATACTCGTCCTCCCACGTCTCTTGGTCCGACGAGTCGAAGTCACGAGACCAGTCGATCTCTACGGCGATCTTCACGTCCACCGTCTGCGGTCCCTTGTTCAGTCGCAGTCGAGCGTAGGTCTCCCCACCGCAAGCGAGAATGAACATCAGCGCCCAGTCAGCGCCGCCGAAGACCCTGCTGAACGTCGCTTCGTCCACACCGCTCGGACTGGCTGAGTTACCTGGGTGAGTGTGGATCCAGATCCGACCGAACTGGTCTGGCTTACGACCTTCGTCGACCATGTCTTCGAAGAAGTCGGCTACCGACTCGTCGTCGAATTCAACGGTCGCCATCGAGCACTCTTGCTTGACCAGCTTCACGTCTTCAACGACGAGCAAGTCGCCGGTCTCAGTCGTCTCCAGAGGCGTGATCCCAAAGCCACCCACCTCCGTGTCGCCGTAGTCCCGCAGGAACAGCATCTTAGCCCACGCTGTTGGCGTAAACTTCAACACCGGGACCGCCGGTGCTTTGCTCTCCCTAAAATGGCTCGTCGCTGTCTTCGAGGCTGTCGAGTGCGTCTTGTATCCGGCGCTGGCGGGCTTCGCTCCTGGCCGAGACTGGTTCGAGGCGGGCTGTTTCGGGGACTTCGACTTCCGCTGGTTCGCAGGTGTCTTCGGCGGGTTTGGTCTCGGCTTGTTCGGCTGTTTTCTTGTCATGGCATTCCTTACAGTAAACGCGGTTGTCGGTAATGATGAAGCAGTCGCCGCAAAACGGCCCGTTGCAGCTAATGCAGTAGCGGACTGAGCAGCCGTCGCCTTTGCTGCAGCAGCACGAGTCTTCGCAGGACTGACACGTCGCTATCCCACAATAGTCGCAGACAACACCGTCGCACTTGTCGCACTCCTCGTGATGGTCATCCAGCTCGCCGCAACGGACGCATTTCGGCATCCTCCACTTCTCCATCGACAGAAACGGAGAGCCGGAGTTGTAGGTCGACAGGATCGCCTCCGCCATAACGAACGCATCTAGGATTCGACCCTGCTTGATAGCCGAGTGCATCGATGCGGAGCCATCTCCCAAACACATGTGTCCCCCGGATTCGACGTGAGGGTGGACGTACTCATCGCCGGATCGAGGGTAGTTGGGATCCAGCGCCTCGACGTGCAGCGAATTGGATCCCGACATGTTGAGAAAGATGATGATCCGAAACCGGCCGAAGTCGATCTTGATGTCTTCGTACGTCAAAGAGATTGGTCGGGTCTCGACGAAGAAGCCGCGATGTTCTGTGTCCCATCCCAACACAGGAAAGTAGTTCGGCAGCGCTCGCAAGTCCTGGTAGATGTCGGAGAGGGTTGACAATGGTTCCTTCTCGGCGACCGAACTTTTGAAGAGACGCATCCATTCTTCAATTTGACTGTCTCCCCGGTTCATCGCCGAATTAAGACCGCGAAGACTTGATTCTACCGCATACAGCTCGTTCCTCGCCGCCACCGTGAGCCCGTGCCGTTTCGCTTTACAGGCTCGCTCGGACCATCGCCGAAGTCCACGAACGCCAGACTGGACGGAATCAAAGTAACGCAGGGCAATATTCAGGTGCTCCGTGTCGCAGGGATCACCATCACGGGCGTTCCTCTTCGCACTGTCGTGGATGGCGCTTGCGACACGTAGCAGCTGCTTCTTGCTCTTTTGGGAGTTCAAGTTAGCCAGCGGCTTCTCCCATTTCTGTTCAGACATGTGTCCGTTCCTGTTCTGTGAGAGTCGAAGAAAACAGCGCCGCCGAGTTAGCCTCCGGTGACCTGACGAACTCCACCAGTGACGCTCGACGGCGCTGCACACAGCATCCCAGCCGTCGGAGAGACTAGCTGGCGCCTTCGATCTTGGTTGGCGTGATCGACAAGCGATCGCCGTCCTTGAGAAGTTGGTTGGTCGTGCAGGGCTGACGGTTGACCCGCATCAGGTAGTTGGACGGGCTGCGTTCCTCACCAACCTCTTGCCGAAACGCTTGGGCGACAGTTGTCCCAGCCGGGAACTCCTTCTTGTCGGCGAAGCCCCCGCCATCGTTGTTGATGATCAGCACGCTGACGGCCCCACTGCCGCCTTCGGGTGTAAGTTCAGACATGGAAGTCTCCTTATAGTATGGGTGGTAGGAAGCACGTTGCCAGAACACGTTCAGTTACGGGACAAGTCTGGCGGCCAGTCCTGTTCGGGTTTATCGGGTTCAGCAGCTAATTCATCGAGAGTAGATAATTCATTGAGATCGGCGATCGAGGGCTTGATGGCGATGTCCTTCCAGTCGACCCCGTACTTCTTGGCCACCTCTTTGAGCACCTTGCCGGTGGCCGTAGCGCATTCCGGGGAAGACCAGAGGACAATAGCGTCGTCCTGGCCTTGTTTGATCAGGTGGCAGATCAGCCCCGCAGCCCGTCCAACTTCGTTGACGGCGTACGTGCCGACCAGCGAGCCATTGAGGAAGACCAAGCCGATGGCCTCGGGATGGTGACCTGGGATAGCGTGAAGTTCCTTCAGCTCAGCCACCCCAAACTCGTTGTAGGGCGGCTTGATCATAGCTGGCCCCCCTCAGACGGCTTGGCGACGAACTCTCCCTTGACCTTGAAGTTGTTGAGGTCAAGACCCTGCTTCTCGAAGAGTTCCAGCTGCTTCTGGCTGCACATCAGACCCAGTCCACTGGACAACGCGAACGCAGCGTCGACACCCCGATCCTCCAGCAGTGCCAGCAACGACGCCATACCCCCTTTCGGCCCCGCATCAACCACTGAGAAGAACCCCGAAATCACTCCGTCAGTGAAGAGGATCGCGAACTTCGCCGACTTGGGGTTCAGCAAATTGTTTAATTCGATCGGCTCCAACCCGTAGTCAGGGTAGTTCACCTCAGTACTGACTTTAGCGCGTGCTATCATGGTCTCTCCTTCGCGGTGGTTTGGGTGTTCCAGTCTCGAAATCCGCCCCTCCTATCACGATTTTGTAAAATTCCGGCCACAGCTCGCGCGATTACCCACTCCCGTCATCGGACCTAGGCCAGCTGCGCGCACCTGCTCTCGTCATATAGACCCCTCTGTGCGCGCAGAATCTGGCTATCCCCTAGAATGAGGGTTGTCGTGCCCTGCTGTAGTACTATGGCTCTGAGCGCTCCACATTTGCGCCCTAAGGCTACTCGTGGGTTTAGGGTGGTTTGGACTCGCCGAAAGCGATGCGGCGGCGTGAGGCCCCGCCCAGGCCCTTCCCTATCTGCCGCCTGTAAAAACCGTCTTGGGCGACAGGGGGCGAAGATCGGCGCATAAAAAATCCCCCTGCCGCGCGGGGCGACAGGGGGCGAAGATCGGCGCATAAAAAATCCCCCTGCCGCGCGG
>NZER01000444.1 GCA_002690445.1 Candidatus Pacearchaeota archaeon | reverse complement strand
CACCGATGCTCATGTCAATTCCCTCCTATGATGTTCTCTTCTCGATTGATCATTGAGAACCAACCAAGACCAAAGTCTGCGCCGCTACCTGTCCAGCGGAGCATGATATCGTTAGTTACAAACTGCTTACTCAGAATTTTCCTGGTATACGTGGCACTAGCAGATAGCGTGCCAAGTGTATTCCAAGTCTGTCCTGCATCTGTACTGTACTCAACCAAAATGCTCTGTCCACGAGCATAGAAATGAAATGTATCAAATCTGAGCATTCTATCAACGCCCATGAAATTCTTCGTCCTGACTTCTATATTAATATCGTCGGCCTCGCCAAAAGCATTATCCTGCGTTTGAAGATAATCATAAACAGCAGTCATTATGATAACATCTTCGAAGCCTCTAATAGTACTGCCATCCTCCAGCACTCTTGTATCACCTGCCTCTGTAACGCGAGTATATTCAGATGCTCCACTGTCCAATCCCAGTAGAACGGTAGGTGCGTCTTTCAACGCAGTCCTCGAGTCCCAGGTACCAACCTGTGCAGCCCAGGTACCTACCGCATCATTCCAAGTTGGAGCAGATGCTCTCCTGTTTATACCCACACCAGTAATGGAGTCAGTAAAATCTCGCGAGGCCCACGCATCTGTTTCTACTTTATATCTTCTGAGACGCGTAGCGAAGGTTTCTCCAGTCACAGGATATATGAACCAAGCCTCTCCGAGTTCTGCTACGTATACGGCTTTAATCCTGTGTCTGTATTGAGTATTAAGGTCTCCGCGCAGACCAAATATCTGCTCAAATACAGCCTGCCCTATATTCTCGATATTAGTACTACCTTCATAACGCCAAATACTTTTATGTCCTATGAAGATATCACTATCCCCAACATTCACAATGCCCTCAGGACCTATAACACCATCATCTGCAATTACAGTATTAAAGTCCATTAACTTATCTTCAGCTGCTACCAATTCTCCTCTTGCTATACCCATATCCCTGTATACAACAAGATAAGGGCCAAGAACGCTAAGACGTTGTATGTCACTATGATTGTCTACAAGATCATCGAAGCCAGCATTCCCAGTAGTCCAATTAGTAGGATCACCTGTATCACAGCGCCTAACTCTGTAGGGGTATGCAGTACCAGCTTCAGTTGTAAAGCCAAGGAATACATAATCTTCATAGACAGCCACCGTTCTTGCTACAGTATTCCCGCTACTGGGCAGATTAGGTACTACTATTACAGCAGTCTTATTGTACTGATGTACTACATCCACTCCATTAGTGAATATCGCAAGATCAGTCTTCTGCCATGTGGTGATATCTACCGGCTTATCATCCGTCCCTGTTAGGATAATAGGCTCTTCGACAGCAGCACCGTTTGCTACAGATCGTCCGCTTGGTATAGCGTTCAGGATGGATATGACAGAACCTGCTACCGCAATGACAATAGTCTTATGCTGACTACCATTGTCTAGAACAATCGTAATGTGATCGTCTGCGGCAAATCCTGTTGTATCTGCGACAGTTACAGACGTTGCACCAGCTGCTTCTCCCTGTGAAGTTGTTGTGTCAACCAATCCCTTTATGGCGTGCCATTTACTAAAGGTTGAATTAAACTTAAATAAAGTCTCATTAGTCAGAAGCAGCAACTCTTCAGTACCGTCTCCGTGAACGAAATTATAGTATAAACGAGGATTGCCCCAGATATTATTATCACCAAAAAGTATATAGCCATGATCACTTTCTACACGACCCCGTTCGTACAGGACGTTCCTTGCAAGAGATGTATTGCTATCGCCTATCAGCTCAGACTCCACGTCAAAGCGTTCACCCTCTACTAAATTATCAACAGTAGAGATTTTCCAGCCGTCTGATAGGTCACGTTCTCTGTTTGTTAATCCCATATCTACGGTACCAAGTTATCAGATGCCCACGTAACAATAGTTCCACCATCGTTATATACGATGTAGTGTGTGGGATTAGTGCTAGCTGCATCCGCATCTTTCCAGACGGCTATCTGTCCATCCTCAACATCGGTGGTGGAGGGTTCTCCGTTCTGGCTATAGTACAGAACACGATTGAAGGAAACGACTTCAGCGATCCTATTCCGTAGCCGCTCTACATTCCTTGCAAACTCATTAAGAGCAGCCATGACGTCTCGGCGGCGCACATCCAGATTAGGGAACCCTCCTGTTAGTACTTTGCTCATTATCCTGCAATCTCCTGAACTGTTATCATTGTCGGAGAGTCTATGGTAGTATCTAATCCTCGACGACCAAGATAGACAGTGCCAGCGCTGGTTTTCCAGTGTAGAGTATATGTATGTGGTCCAGTTGTGCCAGGCGTATCCAGATATTCAAAAGCAAAGGGGACACCTATATTCTCTTCAGCAGACATACCTTGGAGTATCATATCAAGCATTCCATTTACGCCAGCCGGAGTTAGTTCAACACCTCCACGATCAAGAGTAAGAACTCCTGTACCCTCAGTGGAAGAATGTCCAAGAACGCCAGATACACGTACTAGTACTTTACTATTGCTGTCTCGTAAAGCAGCTGCCATTGTCAAAACAACGCTGGAAGACGTGAAAGATGTACTTGCAGTGCTTCTGTTTGTTACATCCACAGTTTGCTCTGTGGTTAGAATGACACCGTTGTTAACAGTAGCCCATGCGGGGTTGGCTCCTGCCCCGAGCGTTTTAAGGAATTGCCCGCTTGTACCTGCTGTTAAGACAACATAATCTGTGCCGTCGTAATAAAGAATATCACCTTGCGCATCTGACCCGATAGCAATATGAGTACCATCAATACTGTTAGCCGCGATGTTAACATTAAGCCCACCACCGCTAGTCAGCTGTACAGCATTTCCACTTTCGTCCATGAAAAACAGTTCCACCACCGATGAAACATCTTTCATATATAGAAAGCCTTTATTCGCGGCATTAGTGGGATCAGCTATTTGAGAGTAAAAGCTAATCTTAAGATGCTCTCCATCCTCGCTGTCACCAGCCATAGAATGATCTACTTGAATACGCTCTTGTACATCATTACGCAGGTTTCGTATCCTCTGCGCACCCTCGCTAAACGCATCGCTATCAGCAGGAAGAGCTATATAGGAAGCGTCCCAAGTTCGAGTGAAAGATGTCATGGCACTCTCCTTATGAAGGGGTCAGCCCAGTATGCAGATGTAGCATCACTGAAGCTGCTTGAATTTCCTACTGTTGCAAATATATCTGGTTTGGTGGCATCGTCCACTATGGCATCTGTCATCTCTATCTCATAATCCTTAGCCATTGCCAGCGCACTGTCATGAAATCCCAGCGATCGAAATGCCCTCCTGCTTGCATCAAGAAGAATAAGATCATCCTTCTCGTCTAGATCAGATGTATTAGATCCAGTCAATGCAGCAGGCCATATGGTCAACCTAAACTCCATGCTATAGGCTTTATCTGGAACAGGTGTCCACTCATATTGATCCCCCCACTGGATGTACCAACGAGGTTTGTTGGTCGGATACAGATCACGTACAGGAAGATTTATGTCGGCACCTCTTTGTGGTAAAGGATACAGCTTCCAGCTTTGTGTACTATCTCGCACGACAATAGAGTGCGTCAAGCGAGGATTACTGTTGTCCAAATTGGAGAAAGCGTAGAAGCGATCTGTCAAAGCAGTACCGCTGTATGTCAACGTCTGCCTTTCGATCTTTCGCAGCTCTCTCCAATTAGAACGACGTGCGATTTTGGTCTGCGCTTGGTTGAGGAACCGAGTGAGTCTTGCGGTACTCACGTCGGTCCTCTCGCCCAGGTTAGAGCGCAGTTCGTCTTGTAGCTCGGTTAGCGTCAGCGTCCCCATGCTACTTTCTCCTTTACACGATGCCGACAGCGATGAATTGAACCTCGCCGATATCGACATCATTCGCAACTTCTGTTCCAGCAGCCGCAGTGATTGCACCATCTGTAGCTACCGGGGTATTTGCGCTGAGTGTTCTTTCAGCAGTGATACCAGTACCACCTTCCACCTTGCCGCTGTCGGTGTCAACATCGAGACCTATCTCCATGTTGGAACCTATAGTGCCAGAACCAACTACGAAATCGTGGTCATGAGCAGCTGCTGCGATCGTAGGATAGAAGGCTTTGAACCCCTTATTCGTACGATCCCAGTGAACTAAGTAGCCGCTTTCAGATACACCCGAGCAGATGACAATCGGGTCATTCTGAAAATGGCCGGTGATATCGGTGATTTCCGCTACCGTTGTATTGTAGTTCGTGATGTTACAGCGTCCCGTGAGGACCGCAAGACTACCTCCTAACTTAATAGCCTTGCGATGATCAAGAGTGACTGTTTCAGCATAAGCAGCCATTAGATACCCCCTTTCCTAGTACGGGAAATCACAGATGATCAACTTCGCCGAGATGTCAGTCGCAATAGCCACCGTTGCGTCCTTGTCGTCTGCGCTCAAATCGAGAGTACCGTCGGCACCAGCTCCGGTATGCGTCAAAGCATCGCCGTCAGCACCAGCTGTCAAGGCAGTTGTCAGAGTGGCGGGACCTTTAATCTGGATCCAACCATAACTGCCATCTGCAATAACAGCCTGGAACACACCAGCGCCTAGGAAGGCATCGGTGCGATCCATTGTGACAACACTATCTTCATAGCCATCGCCGTCTGCCGCATCGCCGCTTACACCGTAGTAATAGGCGACATTGCCAGTAATAGATGCTACATCGCCAGCACCGTTGTTGAACTTGACCCACTTGTAGACCTTATTAGGGCCTTCATGACGGATCGTACCCACACCTTCCACATCTGTGGTTCGCGTGTCAGTTAGTTGGGTGATAAAAGTTGTTTTCCAACCCATCTCTTTCTTCCTTTCTACCGATATTGAAGAATTTCTTCAATTTCTATGCGGTGTCAATATCGAACATGACGCCATGCGCCCTGCGACGATTTGTCACCAGATTACCAGCAACGACAATCTGAGCAGCCCGATCATTGACTTGATCAGGAATAGCTTTCCACTCGGTCATATCGAAGAACAGACGAGGATCGTACGTGAACTTCAAGTACTTGGTATTCATGAAGTACATCGCATCGCTCGGGCAGGACGGCGACCAGATTATAGGCGTACCCTTGAACTGGATATTCTCGAAGCCTGCATCGCCAAGTTTCTTGTTGACGATACGTTTCTGCTCAACCACATCATCCTCGTAGTACTCATAAGGCGTCTGATGTGTCACGATGATATCAGGCATCGCTCCGCCCTTGTTGTTCGATATACTGTTTATGATAGTGCGCATTTCTTTCACACCATGAACAGCAAACGAAAGGCCTGTCATATCTTTGACCTTATTCTGCCACCACGAATATGTGGTACCACTCAGCCCGCCGATGGTATTCGTCGGAACGTCTGCCACCAGATCAAGCATCGAGTTGATCGTCTTGCCGCTCTGCGCAGTGAATAAGCTGGTCTCCAGCTGATCGACCAAACTATCTTGACTGTTGGTCAGCTTCTGTTGCATCAGATTGAAGATCTTGTTTTTGCCAGCATTCTGCTGTTCATCCACACCGAAGCGGACAATTGAGTCTGCCAGATAGCGCCATTCGTATTGCGCAAGAGTCAGAAACTCTTTGTCAGCCAGGGAGACCGTATCACCCTTGCTGATGTATCCAACGTTTGAGCTGGACGCATAGGCAAGTTCTACGTCGATGCTTCGACCGCCGACAACACTTTCCATGCCACCATGCGCTCTTAGCCAAAACCAGAACGGTGTTGCATCGAAGATATTATCGACAATCTCACGCTTCCTGTTTCTCCAGGTAGTCGTGTACATGTTGTCGAGTGTTTCGGTAAGCGTTGGAGCCGCCATTTAACCTCTCCTTTCAAGGTCGTTAGTTGCGGAACATTCCTTCGAGACCTGCCTGAGTAACATTCTCATCCCAAGCAGCATCGAAGGCTTCTCTGTCGTCTTCGTATGCCACATCTTTGGACACAACACCGCTCGTTGGTGTCAATCCTCCGAAGGGCATACCTTCTTCGTTCGCTTTAGCCAACGCTTCTTTATCAGCCTCAGCAGTCTTGTCTTCATCGCTCTTGTACTTCTCATCCATCTCGACAGCCTTTTCAGGATTTTCCTGCCGAGCTGTCTGATAAGCTCGTTCAACGGAGATGCCAGGCACTTCTTGTGCGACAGCAATAATCTCCTTCTCAAATTCACCAAAGTCTTTATGCTCTGCCCTGGCTTTCTCAATAGCACTTGCTGTTTTATCGACCTTGGTGTCTTGAGCACTTTGATCGATACGAGCAGCAAGCGGCTTTATAACCGTTTCCCCGATCTCTCCCACCAAGTGCTGCATGAACTCAGAACGAGACATATCGTCCAGCTCCTCCTCGGTCTTCTCTTCACGTTTGACGATCTCTTTATCAGCAGGCTTCTGCGCAGGTTGCTGAGTTCTCTCAAGACCGTCCATACGTTGTGTTAGAGCATTAACGGAAGTGCTTATTCCCGTTAACATTTCCGCAAGAGCCTCAAGCCCCTTCGGCTGCTTCTCGTTCTCGCTCTTCTCTTTTTCTTTTGGCATTCTCTGTTTTCCTCTCTCTTTCTACGACTACACGATCAGCTTTCCTGGCCTCGTAAACTGCCATTCGTCTCTCGTGTTGCCACTGTTTCCTTGTTGCATTGATGACTCTTTTCTCCAACATCCCTAGAGATAGTTTAGAAAAATCGTCAAACTCTACCTCAGTTCTGTTATCAAACACTCGTATTGTTACTGTGACGAACGGATCGTCACTTTCCGTTCTTTTTTGTGACTTCGCAGCCATGAGCTATTCTCCACGTCTGGTGATATACTATCGTTACGTTTACACGCATCGGATAACTCCGATCTTGTTTCGCAGTATATAGGTTTGTCCGCAATATGTTCGTACCAACCACCCTTAAAAACGTGAATAGCTGGCGCAGATATTTGGCGCTCCATCGCCTTTTGGCATCGTTGACACTTAATTGTGTCTCTCTCTTCGTATGTGACATAAACTTCCCTGCGCACTTTACAGGGAGCACATTCATAATCGTATATAGGCATTAGCTTGTTCCTGTCTGTGGAACTGGGGTTGGTTTACTTCTTGCTGGCGGAGTACCGCCTTCACCTTGTCTCACTTGATCAAACTGCCCTTGGATTAGTTGTCCATACTGCTGAGGACTAATAGCTTCTCCTGGGGCAGCTTCTGGTGCCGGCAGCACTTTCATGAGGTCGTCATACTGTACACCCTTGAATTCAGTTAAGAGAAACTCCGTCAGCTTGATGGGATCAATAATCGGGTTCTCTTTTAACAGAGCATACATTTGTGCAGCTCTTGCCTCACGAACATCTCTAGTTTCAGGCAACGAGGTATCGGGGTCAACCTTCACTTCATATGAGCCAGCATTTAGATCTGTTCCTCTGAATTTAATCCATACAGGTACACCGCCTGGACCTACTACTTGTTGGACCATCTCATTATCCCAATGTTTGAAGATGATGCGATGCATTCCTTCGATCATATCGACAAGCACATCGGCCATCACATCTCTACGCTCATCAATACGGAGTTCTGCGGCCTGCTTAACTACCATGGTTTCTGTCGCTGTTGGTGACCTAGAGCCTGGTTTAAATTCACCAAACTCATTACGCGAAAAGCCTATTCCTTCCCGTACATCTTGCATGATCTGATCTTTTGCAATAAGCAAAGCTTCAGGAATATCCCCAGCCTCAAAGCGTTCAATAGCACCTTTAGGGGCTGCGTTTGTTACGATAACACCATCTGTATCTTCACCAAAGAACTTCGTGATTTCATCGTCGTCGAGAGTACCCTTTTTTGCAAGAACACGATTTAGTGCTGCCCTGCGTCTTTTCATAGTCTGTGTCTTGATTTCATTAATCTCAAGTTGTTGAGGCTCAAGGATCACACTATCCGGTACTCCCCAAAATACTTCATCGTCTATGTTATAAACAACTGGGAATATAGGAATGTTATTGCTGTACTGAAGATCATCAGTACCATGAAATAGGGTTATACCACTTCCCTCCTGATTAGGCGCAAGTACCATGACCCTCTGTGTCTTCTTATCCCTGATCTCTACAATATCCACCATCTCATCAGGTGCGCCATCTATCTGATAGCGAGGATGTGAGATTTCAGGAACCTGCGTACCTTTTATGCCTGCCGTATTCGTGAAACGAGGATCAGTCATTAGGTCCTCGGGAGTTCTACGATCCCAATGAGCGAACCAACGAGCAGTTTCGAAATCTTCTACTTGAGCAGGAAGAATAGCATTGCCAGGATGTAACCTAGAAAACCACGGCATATTGGCAGATAGTCCAGAGCGATATTCAACAGAGTGTGCTTTATTTTTCTTTGAACCTGGTGCTTCTGTTCTGAACAAATCAGGAGTTGGTGAGAACTCAGCGCCGAAGCCTAACTTACCGAAAGCTGTACCGAACAAGAAGGCATCTTGAGCCATCTTCTTCATAGCATCCTTTACTCGCATTTGACGCATCATCTTATTATCCACACGCCCTAATATTTGCGCCAATGCTGCATTCTCAAAGCCAGGCTTTGCGGGAATAACAGATACTGCCGGATTACGAAAGTATACGCGGGGAACAATAGTCCTGAGCATAGTGAAGAAAAGATTTTGCGGCAATGTAGCGCCTGCCCAATTTCCTCTGTAGTATTCCCGCCACTGCTTCCAGCTGCTTTCGTGCGCATACTCATTCCGGAAGCGGATGCCCGCATAGATCTGCTCCATCCACCAGGCTTCATCCGGCGCACCGCCTTGCTTGTATCCAGATGTCATTACTTTAATCCTAGAAGTTGTTCAAGCATACGAAGCTCTACTCGCATCTTGCCCAACTCTCCCATGATGTCGATATTGCCGCTATTGTTTGCTGCTATCTCTAATTTACCCACCCGCTCACTTAACAGCAGAAACTTAATCCAAAGCACATCATTTTCGACGCCGCTAATCTTGTCCAAAACAACCCCTGATTGGACTTCATAAGTCTCAGCGCGAATATACTGATCATCCATCCAACCGAGGGCACCTGCAATACAGCCTACTAGGGCGAACATAGAGACTATCAAGGGCAGATACTTCCTGATACCCTTCTCGTTCTTCCGCACAACAGGCTCTTCTGTGCTCATGCCGTTATGTTCCTCTGCGCAGATAGAATAGCTTTTATAAGATCTATCATATCTGCATTACCTGTAATAGTTCCTCGAAAGCAATTATCTAAATAAAGGTATGTTAGTGATCTACTGGGATTAATCATAAATACTTCTATACGATTAACATCTTGTTGCGGCATAAGGCTGTATTGTATAAACACTTCTGATATAAATATAGCGTCATCTCCGCGCACATCAAATACATGAACAGCATCTGGAAAAATTACACCAGTCGCTGCGGTAATCTCTGATGGAGCGGTACACATATCCGGCGGAATATCCAGTTCTGCTGTAGAACAACTAACTATGATGAATAGAGCTAGCGCGCCAAGAAAGATTTTGACAATAGCTCCCCCCTTAATGCTGTATGTGGGTCTGATCCGGCGTGCTGAGGAGATATTGGAAAATTTCCTCTGCCGTTCTCCAACTCTTTAATGATGGTTGCGTAAGAGAAGGGGTCAGACACAACTTTATCTTGATTGAATGTGCTCTTCTCGAACATATAGCCAGCTTGCCCAAGACCTACGACTACACACGCCAGAGCTATTACTCGATCATCCTTGCAGCCTTTCTCAGCACCTAGTTGTCCACCTTCTTGCTCGATGAAGGTAGAGAGCTCTGCTCGGAGAACTGGGCTATGAATGTTCAAATCACTCGCTAGGGCTTTTCGCAGCGCGCCTATCATAATGGGCTTTGACTTAGCTGTAGTTTTCCAACCAAGAGCGTTGAGCTGCCCCTCCTCTGTTTGCTGCATTGACGAACTTGTATACAGTAAATGAGCTGGATATAAATCATCCAGATACGATAGCGTAACCAGTCCGTGGTTATTGTTCTCGACTACCAAGAAGGCATCGTTGTATTGTGCGCCCAAATCTGCTGTCTTTATAGCAAGGATATCAGGAGCAATTCTGTTACTAGCCCACTCTGCTACCTGCTCCATAGTCTCTACACAAACAACTTGGATTACTGCATTATCCTTCTCCACGCCAGCAGATGCATCAACACCAATCACGTAGTGGTTGTTGGACCTGGGATGTTCTTTCAATCCTGTTAAATGTGTGTCAAGCTTATCCCATTCATCTGTAGGCTCATATAGTACCTTCCAGAATATGGAGTGACCACTAGCTTGAAAACATTCATCGAGGGTTAGGGGATATTCCTCATTGAATTTACGCATGTCGAAGGATATCTCTTCAAGCTTTGCGCGCCTCCAAGCAAGCTGTCCAGGCGTCAGGATATTTTGCAGCGCAAGCTCTTCAAACTCTTCACTGAGATTATTAAGAATATCTTCCGCTTCCTGCTCTGTTAGGTCGAGGGAATATTCTGTAAATCCAACCCAAGATAGAAAGTGCAAAGCCCACGTGCTGTCGTCGCTAGTGGCAGCCATACACCTGCTGTAGTAATCGTTCATTCCGTTTCCGGTACTTTCAATGCTAATACGTCCAGACTTAGGTACCGCTTGGAAAAGTCCCGACGCCAACTCCAGCGCGTTGGGCCAAAACGCATACTCGGAACAGTGAAGATCTGTGATTGTATCACCCCTCCCGAACTTCCTCGATCCGGCTGTGCCAAGGTAGAACATGCTGTCCATTTTCGGGAATGTGATTTCATTCTTGCTCATATTGTTAATGACTGGAGCAGGTCCACGCATATGCTCAATGAAGTACTGAACCTTCATCAGCATTCTCTGTGTACTCTCCATGTCGTGTGATATAACAACAGCTCTTGTGTTTCTACGCGACAGACAACGAGCAAGGGCTCTTGCGAGAAAATACGAAGACACACCTAACTGCCGCGCCTTGGGTATAAGGTCTCGCCCGGTTAAATTGGCATCTATAGTAGCCTGTTCGTTATTGAGGATAAAGTCGACATCATTACCGTCCTTATCCGCAATACGGAACATGCTTTCTATAATGATGGCTTCTTCTGTTCGCATGACGCTAACGTGCCTCAAGTACTGCTATCTTACTCTCGAGCTGTTCTATACGATTTATAGCTTCGCCGAACCGCCCGACGGCCGCGATGGGTGAACCGGCGAACGTCGAAAGGCCGAACATTATAAACCGTCGATTTCGGCGTCGATGAAAGCCAGCTCGGCCTCCAATTCGGCGCGCTTTGCCTTAACGGAGGCGACCTCTTGCGGCGACCACAAAGCCATTTCGTCCCAACGTAAACCTTGGGTGCCCGCCCACGCTTGAAGCGCATGTCGAACATTCGCGGACGCCTGGTGTTTTCGGCTGGCTATTGTTGCGGGACCGCCTGTGCGATGGTCGATATCGTCTTCCGGTTTGTCGCTGATGACGGATTGCCGGAGGTGTAGCTTTGTTTCTGCTGAGAGTGTCATGCCAGGTATCCTATGAACTGCATCGTCACCCGGTCGGCGCCGGTTGCTAGATTGGTGGTGTTGATATTGAAGGCGGCGCCCGAGTCATCTCTGACCTGAACCTCGGGCCTAAAGATGGTGACGCCATCAACGTCTCGGCTGGTGAACCCGGCGCGGAACGAAATATTTACACCGTTGGTATCGTAGTCGGCCGTCGCAACAAGGAGAAAAGCATCCGCAATCGCCCCCTGATCCGCTGTGTCAAAAATAAGGATGTTGGGGGATGTGCCAGAGATTTTAGCGCCGCCGCTGAACGCGGTGGAGGCGTCAGCGCCGTTTGGCGTAGTGATTAGGGATTGTGATGCATTAAGCACCTTGTCGTGCCACGACCCGGCTGTAGTAGACGCCCCGACCGCGCCGATCTGGTGCTTAATCACACCGCTGTTAATCTGAAAGCGAGCCTCCCATGCTTGAGCCTTATATCCCTTCAAGGTCAGGACATCACTTTCCAGATTGGTGAGGCCGGTGACCGCCTCGCCACTCAGCGCTGAAGCAATCTCTGCCCCGGTCTGATCTGCCGTCGCGGCAGCCTCAATACCATCGAGCTTGGTCTCGTCAGCGGTGGTGAAGGATGCTGTG
>NZER01000443.1 GCA_002690445.1 Candidatus Pacearchaeota archaeon | reverse complement strand
ATGTGTAGTTCGGAAATTTGGTACAGAACCTTCTGCAAAACTGAAAGGTTTTCCTAGGTAGGAAGCGTGTACTATTGGCGGGAAATGTAATTCTCTATTATTTCCCCTATAGTCTTCCTTTACTGGTTTGGGTATGGGCTCGCTCGTCACCCATTGTCTAACTGTGTTATCGTCCGGCAATGCGAGCACCGCCCCTTTTGAGAGTTGCAAATTCTCCTTGTATCTTTGATACCCTTGAGCTCTTCCTCCCAAAAAATCTTTTTGATAATTATTATAAAATGAATATTCACCCGTCCATTCTGTCATGGGAACAGCCGGGTAACCTGAGACGGGATCTATACGGGTGGGGGCCTCATAGCCTTCGTAAATTGAACGATGATAATTTAAGCCCAAGTTTGCATTTCGATGTGCCCCCAGCAAAAGGTTAAGACTGTGTATCTCCTGTGGTATATCTTTAATAATGGTTTCTTCATTGTCGTTTAGTGGTCTCTTTGCTCGTCGTGCGGCCTCCTTTACATCCGACCCCAATGCTTCTCTTTGTGTTATTAGTCGACGAATTGTGTTTAATTGATAGCCTTTGGTTTTATTCCACTTTAATGAGTCTTCATTTCTAAGTGTATTGGGGTTTTGAGGGGGGACAAATGATTTCGCGGCCTTTCCTGCGTTAATTTCCTTGGCTTTTTGTCTTAATTTTTGAGCTCTATCAATAAGTTTTAATTCGTCCGGGGTTATTTGCTTGTCTTCATTTACGTCAAAAGCCATTCTCTGATTAGCAGACATTAATTTATAAAGATTTTTATATACATCATCTTTATCGAACCTTCTCGAGTCCGCCAGTTTTGATATCATTTCTGGATGATTTTTTATGTACTGTTCATATAGTCCTGCCAGTTCCAGAGTGGGAGAAGAAGCTTTTTTAGTACCAAGCCCCTTATATTTTTTCATCATGCCAAGGTAATTTACCCAGTTTATCCACTTCTTACTCGAACCGCTCCAACCATTCTGAGGCGTGCCTTTAATATCTCCTTTCGTCAGTGCGCCAGACCCAACTTGCGCAGCAAGATGACCCTTGGGAGGATCAATACTGAGTAGGTCCATAGCTCGTCCGTCACCTAAATATTTATCTAATATCTCTTCATTATCTTCTATTTTAAATTTATTTATTAAATGCTTCTTTAGTTTTTCTTTCTGGTCTTGTCTTTTGTTTTCAAGCTTATTTTTATCACGGTCGGAGTCACGTTCAAAACTTCTAAGATCGTCTTTATAGGCTCCCCTTATGATATTTTCAGCTAAACGACCGTAGCGAGTATCTGGAAGAGAAACAAAATTTGGAGCTGTTTTTCTTTTTCTGTTTTTTGGATCTCCACCTATTGTAAGTGCTTGTTCCCATGCTTTACCATGTCGTGGTAGATTTTTATAGAGCTCAGCTCTTTCTTTTATTTTAGCTTGCGAAAGGGTATGAACTCCTCCTTCTCTAGACATTTTATCAATGTCCAAAAGACTCTCAGAAATTCCTCCCAATAATTCAGGCGTTACCAATTGGCCGGGACCATACATTGTTCCTATCCGCGCGGGCATCTGAGGAAACAAAGCGTTCTCATCCATCCATCCTCCGTCCGGCCCCTTGAAGAATTTGCCATCTACGGTCATCTGTCCTCCGTCCGGAAGAATTATTATTTTTCCGTCATTGGTAAATTCAACATAATGATCTGAAAGTTTATCTACATCAACTTCTTGTTCTCTAGCGAGGAAGTTCGGTATTGATCCCTTCGCGGAAACTCCTTGTGAACCAAATTTTCTTGAGTTGCTAGGCGTCATACCCGCTCCATGAACCCGTTTTATTCCAGCGTATGCAGCTGTTGCAGAGGAGAAAGCTCTCCCTTCTCCCGTGGGCCCGCTTGAAGTAACAAATGGTCCGCCAAACTTTGCAAAATTAGGAATACTTCCAGCTGCCTTAGGTATATGAAGTTGAACCTGTGATCTTTTTGCGCCGCCTGCCATTTCCCTGCCAAGAGCACCTGTTGCCGCGCCTCCTATTTTCTTAGCAGCCCCGAAAGCGCGGCCGCCAGTATAAGTTCCGGGCTTCACAAAGTTGGGGGTTATTGGGTCGTCAGGGGCACTAAAATTTGGAATAAAACCTGCTGAAAAAGTCGGGATTTGGAAATCTCCCTGCAAGCCAGCTCTTTCGTGCAGGTATCCTATCCAAGGTCTAAGTTGATTCTTAAAACGTGTAGTCATCTGAGGGTTATTTAACAAACCTATGAGGCTACCATAAGAGCCTCCTGTAGCAATCATCTGCGGAGAAAGTGCATTATATAACAAGCTCTGATGATTTTTCATTATCCTCATTTGCGCAGCTTTATCATCAAGAGGAATTTTTTGATTGTGTATATTTTGACCCCACGTTCCAAAGTATTCATTAAAGTTCCTACGTATTAAGTCTGCATTGACATCAAGATATGGATCAATTTTTGATTTAATTTGCGACGTGCGAAAATCTTTTAACAAGTCTGAGTCTATGTTGCTCAAGCCCTTCAAATCTCCAGAAAGAATTTGCTGTTTGTTGCTATAATACTTTTTCGTTAGTGCGCTTGCTATTGAGCTTGGCTCGGTCGGGTTGGGTGGTGTAATTGAAAGTCCATCCTCGCTGAGTACGCCTGCCTTCTTTTTCGTTTGAGCGATTAAAGCTTTATAATTTCCTAAGTTTTCCTCCCGCTCGGTCTTGTCTCGTGTTGGTGTAACAACTCTTTGGGCTATCTGATTTTCGAGACCGTGCACCTTTTGTATCTGACTACCTATTGCAGTCTTATTTTTCTTGAAAGCCTTCGTGCTTTCTGGAGTTAAAGCCATTAAATTAAGGTCTGCAATCATTTCTTTATCCAACCCATCGGGAGTTCCAGCCTTTTTAAGAATGTTTAGGAGTAGGTTTCTAATTGCATCTTGATCGTCTTTAGGTCCAGCGAAATTTAATTTCCATCCAGAAATTTCACTCTTGAACTTGTCTTTAAAGTCTTTACTATTAATTGCCTTGGTGCCAATCTTCTCTCTCCAGTCTTCGAGAAAGTATAATTCACTGGCAGCTTTTTCTATTGACTCAGGATCCCTAGCCGCGTTAGAAAGCGTCGCTCTTTCTACCTGTAGATTTTTCAGGCCACGCCATTCTTCTGCATATTGTTCTACTAATTTCGGTAGTGTAACATCTTCTTCTTTCTTGGGCTTTTCTATTGCTATTTTGCCTCGCGCGTCTCTTGTGTATTTTGGGGGTTGACCCATTAGATTTGTATAGCTTCCGGTAAGAGTTTTAATATAATCGTCAATCTTTTTTGAGTTGTTATTATCTAATGTTGAACCAAGTTTATTTTTAAGATTTACAGCCATATTTAATCTGGACTCCACAGTAGATTCAAGAATGTTTCTCTTTAAGAATGCTTCCAGTGCTGTAGATTCATCAAATTCTCCTACGCCTTCTTCTCTTTTGCGCGTCTCTTGAAGGATTTTAGGAAGGTGTTTAGGCGACATTGTCATCATGCCAGCCATCATATCTTCTTCCGAAGAGCCCTCTTTTATTCCTTCGCCGAATGCCTCATAGAAGCTAGTGCCAGCGCCCAAAGCGAGCCCGCCACCTTCATATCGATCTCCACGAAACCGCCCCGGCTTTTCTGCCTTTTCAACCCTGCGTCCGACGTCAGTTTGGTACTCGTTTACAACACGGTTAATATCCGTATAAATTGTGCTAAGAGTTTCAGGGGTAAGTTTCCTGTTTTCTTGGCCTTCTAGTGCTCTTCTTGATCTAGCCGGAATCTTTAAGCCCGAGGCACCATGGGCACCCTTGGTGACTCCCCACATCAGGGAAAGTATCTCTCTTTTTTTCTCAATTATGTCTTGTGCGCTTGCTCGCCCCTCTATAAGATTGCCGCCTTCATCAACTCTTACGTCAGACATAAGGTCTGCAAGTTCAGCCTGTTTTTCTCGAATTCCTCCTTTTCCTAATATTTGTTGTAATCTTCCAATGTCGCCCTTCTTCATTCCTTTCCGACCTTTTCCTCCTTTATGAGCACCGAAGCGTTGTAGTTTATATTTTCTTAATTTTTTAGCGCGATCTTTGGCGCTTTCTTCACCCATCGCGACATCTTGCAGCATGATATCATACTTGCCCGCTCCAAGTCCCAATGGCAAACCGTAAGCATCTACTGTCTCTGTTAACGCTTCGCCACCTTTAATTGCGCTTACAAGAGCTATCATTGGTATCGCCTGCGGACCCGCCATCCAAACTACTCCAGTTAAATCAAGAGCGTTATTAATTGTGTGTCCCCAGCCTTTTCCTGTTCCAAAAATATCGCCGGTTCCAAGCGGGGTTGATTTTAATCTTGTTATTGGATCACCGAACTGATCCGTCATGGCTATAATTTCTCCAGAGCGCGGGTCTCTACGGTAGAATTTTTCGCTTAAGCTTTCCTTCGCGTAGTCTCCCAGAAGGTCAAGCACCATTGCTCCACCTATTTTACCAGCGCCGCCACCCCGGCCAAGGACACCCCGCCATATGACGGATTCAAGTGCTACGTTACTTACGTCATAGCCGATTGCTACATAACCCTTATCTTTCAACCCGTGCGCAGCAATTACGCCCCCAATGTTTTCTTCGCCGATTCCCATTGCTTGAAGTTGCTCGGGGGAGAATTTGAAAGGTCCACCGCCGGCTTTATCTTGACCAAAGAGTGCTTCAAGCCCTGTCTTTCTCGATACTCCAAAGTATTTTTCAGTAAGACCTTCTGCTCCATGAAAAAGGGTCGAGTAGCCGATCCCCTTGCCTAACGGTCCTGCCAATCCTCTAAATTCCGCACTAGCCTTAGGTAAAAATCTATTTCCCCCCGCTGCCCCTTTCCGTCCATATCCAGCGCCTTTGGCTCCTCTTCCAGTCATTTTGCCGTCAGCCCCAGTTTCAAGAAACATACTTTTTAGCCCCGCCATTCCTCGCGCGCCGGTTGCAGCTTCAGCCGTAAACAAATTTTTCGTGCTTCCTTTTAATCCCTCTCCAAAACCCGCCCTCTGAGCTAACTCCGTTTGGATGCCTTGTTGAGCCAATCTATAAATTTCATATTGACTTACTCCACCCAAGCCAAATTTTTGACCGAGACGAGTTTCTTTCAACCAATTTCCCATGCGAGTCCCGGACAATGTAGACCCTGCCCCTTTCGGTCCTCCCGCCTCCATGACTGCTTGCATTGACTTTCGTCGTTTTTGCATTTCCTTCATTACTCGTTCGTGCAGCTCGGGAGCCGAGGGAGCGCCAACGGTTAACTCTGACATCGGGATGCCCTTTTGTTTTGCAAACTCCTCTAATAATGTTCGGTAAGTTGTTACTTGAGGATTCTTTGAGTCGTATCTGAATCCATGTTCACCCGGTGGTGGCGTCATTCTTCTCGGGCGGGAAAAATTACCATCAGCCTGCTGAGTCCATCGATTTTTCTCCAGAAACTCATTCCATAATTTAGTTTGCGCCTTGTTTGTTTCTTGCCATCTTTCTACCTCGGATCCCTTAACTTCTACTAGCTCTTTAATCATACCTTCAGGAGTTTGACTATAATGAATAGCTTTTGATCCAGCTCTCATTGCTTCCGCCTGAACGCGCCGCTCAATGACTTCTCGCTCGAAAACAGGGTTGACCATGGGGCCAGCGTTCCGCCACTCCCGAACTCTATCTTTTACCTGAAGTTTAGTCATCCCAGCTGTACCTGCTTGAGCTACTTCAAAAGGTTTGGGAGCAGCTTTCGCCGAATCATAAGTTGATCTCAGTCTTTCTATCGTAGAGGCGCCTTTAAGCTCAGTCTCGCTAGGCTGAAGTCCTTTCATGAACTTCTCATTCATGAGTAGATCTGTGAGAGTTTTTACTTTTCCTTTTCTATCTACCCCGGCATCTTTAAGGCCGTCTTTCAACGCCTTCTTTCCTTCCTTGGTATATGCTGGCGCCTCTAAACCACTTACTATCCGTCTAACTTGTTTAAATTCTTTGAGCTCTCCTTTCGATGCATTTTTTGTAAATTCTTCAATTGTAAGCATGCTTGAGCGTTGGCTTTGTTTTTGACTTATTTTGCCTTCTCGCTTTTTCTGAAGTTTTTGTTCTCTCTGTTCTCTCCAATTATCTGCACCCCACAAACTTCTCCCGGCAACGCCCCACGCTGTTGTTCCGATCCAGTGCGGAACTTTTTGAATTCCTCTTAGCGCCGTACGCCTCCAACCCTCCGTTTCTGTCCATTGAGCTACGGTTCCTTGCATTTGCTTGGCAATTCTTGGTGAAACTCCTTCTCTAATGTTTTCTTGTAATTTTTTGAGGTCTAAACTTACGCCTTCTACCGGTGTTTTGATGTCTCCTCGAGCAGTCGTTTCTGCGGCATCTATGGCCATTTCTGCCGTACCCCCTGAGGGTGTAGTTACTTTAATTGGTGTCGTAGCCGGGCTTTTGCCTTTTTCCACGAGAGCTGTAGCTTGTTCTGTAACTTCGAGTTCAAGGCCCTTACTATATGCCCTTCTCTCAGGAGGACTAAGTTGTTGGTGGCTCCGTCCCACCTCATCGTAATTTGGCTTGGGTGGAAAAAGTTTTTCCCTCACCCAACCCCTGTAAGCCAAAAATTCCCGGTGAGCCTGCGACCTTGCCGGTTGCCTACTTTCAACCTTCTTGAGGTGGTCGTTTACCTCGTTCTGGGTGGCCACCCACTCTTGGAATTCCCAACGTGTGAAATTAGGAATTACGCCAGTTGCTGCAAGCTTGGGTTTCCGGTGGGAATACGGATCCATGCTTGTTTGGTTCAGGCTTCTAAATTGGTCTTTATAATTTAAAGCTACCTGTGTTCCACCCGGGGGTAGGATAGCTTTCTGGCCGCCAATATTTTTAACAGACTCTCTGGAGTTATACGTTGCTATTCCAAAGTTTGGTACGTTGGTTGTCCTTATTGCTCCAGCCCTGTAGTTTGCCTGTTTGGCTTGGCTTGCCTCCAAGACTCTCTTGGTTGCTGCTGATGCAATACCACCCGAGGGTGGGGGCGAAAAATTAGGAATCATACCCTTGGCAAAAACAAGTCCTCCCTTATTAAATTGTAGTGTTTTTTCACTAAAGGTATTTATTTCACTTATTATTGATTCTATCTCCGCAACCTTGTTTGCCCTTGCAGCAATGTCTGGTTCGTTGATGGCTTTTTCAATTTTATCTTTTAGTCCTTTGCCCCGAAGCTTACCTGCTTGCGTGACCATTTCGTTATATGCTTTATTGCGCGCAGGTATATCTAGTTTTATTTGTTGGGGGTCTATAATTCTTATATCTCCAGCAGCTTCCCTGTTCTTAAGGTTTTGTAATTCTCTTGTAGTTGTTTCTCTTCTTCCTGTCGCTTGACCCGCTAGTCTTCTTCTTTCTTCTCCTGCTACTCTTTCTTGTCCAGTTATGGCTTGCGCTTTCCTAGCTCCCCCTCCGGCACCAACATTTCTTTGTGCAAATTGCCCGAACTCTCCAACAAAACCACCCGTACGACCTCCTATTGCTCTTTGTCCAACTAATGCTTCTTCATATGCCTGCTGCGCTTGTCCGTGCCTTTGTGTTACGGCCATTGGAACAGGTTGACCCGTGGCCTTCGCTGTTTGCACCGCTCTTCCTGTTGCTATAAAGGTTTCCAGTTTATTGGCAAGTTCACGTGCCATTTCCTTCGGCTTATTTGTCCCGGTCGCTTTAATGTCACTACCCGCAGCCAGAATTAAATTTTTACCTTCGGCCATGCTCAAGGCACCCTTGTCTATGGCGTGAGCAATATTTTTGAGCGCCTGCTCGAATTGACTTGTACCACCGCCAGCAACTCCCGTCTCAAATCCTTGTTTTAAACCCCCTGCTAGAGTCTCTTTCATTTGAGCCCTTGTTCTTGCCTTTTCTGATTGGGCAGCCTTATCAGCGGCGTTACCCACGCTAGAGATACCAGCAAGCAACCTGTTTTGGATTGCCTGATTTAAATCTACCAAAGTCTTGTCTAGGGCTGCAAACTCGCCCGTGAGCGCTTTTGCTTTGTCTCCCAATTTATCTAGCTCTATTTGTGCAGTACTAACCTTTAATGTGCTTTGAGCCAAGGCATCCAATTTTTTTCTTGCTAGATCACCACCCATGCCTGCTTGCATCATTTGCTTAAAGACGTTTCGTGAAGCATCGTTTACATTAAATAATCTATTTTTGAATTCTTCCAGTGCCTTCTGCGCTGTGGCGGCGTCTAGTCCCGAAAAAACTGCTGACCCCTCGTCTTTCAAAGTCTTAAGAACCTTCCCCACTTCATCCTCACTAAGGTTTATCAAATCATCAAAACCGCCCTTGCCAAGCCCGCCCTTGTCCACGTCTTTAAAGGCTACGTCAGCAAACTCCTGAATTAAAATTGCACCTGTCCCTGCGGCTTCTTCTCGACCTCCTTGGCTGATTGCTCTAAATGCACCAACACCTGCTACTGCATTATAACCTTGCCCCCGTTCCGTAAGTGATCCAGCCATTTCCCGTCTTGCTTCACCGGGCATCTTTCCTTCAAACAGTTCTTGAAAAAAGAAACCAGAAGCTTTCCCAAGTTCGCGCCGGTCAACTACTCGGCCTCTCTTAGCTTGCTCAAGTCCACCCTCCTTGACCTTTTTTTCCAAATCGAGCACGCCCTGTTTTTTTGTTAAGTCGAGCCTCGCCTTCTCTACCTCGGAAGATCTTATTGCTCCTTCCAGAGATCCCAATTGTCCATACATTTGCTGAAGTAAGTTTGAGCTATTTATACCACTCGTGATTCTTCCTGCCCCAGCGCCAATCTCTGCCTTGATATCTTCCTGTAACGAAACCAGCCTGCCAAGCTCCCCAACCATTTCGTGTATATCGTCGGGCATTGTATCAGTCTTGATTTTCTCGTTGATTTGTCTCTCTGCAATTGTTTGGGCCCCGCCCCCGGCAACTCTTCTTCTCCCCATCCCCGCTGCCATCCTTAATCTTTCCGCTCTAGCTGGATCTACACGCTGCAGTCTCTCTGCGGATTGTTCCATGGCAATAGCCACACCTAGGATTTGTTTCTTTATTCTATCTGCGTTTGCAACTATAGCTTCTTCCTTAAAAAGATCTGTGATTAATTCATCTGGCGCAGCACCCAAAAGATCCTGCATTGAAATGGCTAATCCACCAGCCCCTCTTCCGGTGAGTTGTGGCAGGCCAGCGGCAGCACCAAATTCAAAAGTTACAAGCCTTGCGAAGAATTCATCGAAAGCCTTCCCCGCTCCTTCTGGATCAAAAAATGCATCTACTCCGCCACCAGTGCTTAAATCTCTTGAAATTTGTTCTTGTTTATCTACTAAATTTTGTCTTATTTCTGCTATCTTGTTTCCTGTGTCTAGTTTTTCCCCTAGCTCAGCAAGCTTTTGCAGGTGGGCCTCGCCCAAGGACACTATTTGTCTTAAGGCGTGGTTGTTTTTAATTAAAGTTTTATCCTTACCTAAATTTAATAATTTTTGTATTTCTTGTTTGGTGCCTGATACATCCAGTCCTGTTGATCTGGTCATGGCTCTTAGTATGTCTCTGGAAAATCCTTTCAGCGCTTCTCTTTCTGGGCCTGCTCTGACTCCGGCCGTTTTTATACCAGCAAATTTTTGGATAACTTTAAACATTCCTTGTTTTGTTTCTTGAGCCGACCTTGCAGATTGTTGTAAAAAGTTTTCTTGTAATCTTGCCTCAGCTATTCCTCTGTCTATTCCAGCTACTCCTTGTGTGCTTACGAAATTTTTAGCGAGGTCTCTTCCGGCTTTTGCAAGCTCAAGAGATATTGACCTTGCTCCTGCTTGCTGGGTTAAGTTTATGCCTTCAATAAATCTTAATGATTGTTCAAATATTGCTCTAGTTTGTTGTTCTGCGGCTTTTGCTAGTTCTACATTTTTTTGTTGAGCAATGGTTGCTCTCCCGACCTCTTCCCTTGTCGTCCTTAATTTTTTCTCCATGTCTGCCGCGTTTGAAGCAGAGATTGCCAGTCTTTCCAGCTCCATTCTAAAGAGGGCAGCGTCTTTATCTCCCAGCTCCCTTAATGCATTACCCAACCTGAATGTCGCGCCATATGCAGTCTGTAGTCTACTTGCTAAATCTTCTGCGGACGTTCCCAGATTTGCACTTCCCTTGGCTACGTCTTCTGAGAATTTTGTAAAATCAAGCGTTCTGAATGCTTCCGCAGCCATCGTTTCTCCTGCCGCTGCTCCTTTCTGGCCAGCCCCAAAGAATGGTGAACCGGGAGCCTTGTCCCCCCTCGTGAAAACTTCTTTTCCAAAAATACTATCTATTACTCCTCGATTTTCATCTATAGATTTTGCTATACCTGCCGCAAGCACACCCGCTTGTGTTTTCTTTGCTTCTTGTTTCTGTACTTCCGCAACTTTTTCTTGAGCCTCCTTGAGGTCTGTAGTGGACAAAATTTGATCTCTTACTTTCGGGGGAAGTAGCGCCAAGGATTCCGTTAGTTTTCCTTGTAATTTTACAATGGTTTCTGATTTCGTTGAAGAAGTTTTATAAGCTGCATCCAGCTTCGACAAGGTGCTTATATACTGGCCTAAGCCATCATTTAATTTTTGGAAAGATGCTTTTGAAGCTTCTGCTTGGGATGCAAAGGCGTCACCGATATTTGAAAATGTTTTTCCTAATGAAGCCGCGCCCATACCAACAGCAACTAATGCGCCTGTTACCATGCCTATGTGACCGGGAAGAAGCATAAAGGCTACTGCTCCAGCGGCAGCGGCATTGGATACGTCCATTATGGCTTTACCGGCTTTCGAAGAGGGGCCCATTAATTCCTGAGCCATACCACCAACCATTGGCAACATGAACCCCATTGAAAAAGCCTTGTTGCGCAGGCCTTCCGACCTCGCCTGCTTATCCATTACCTTTTGTTGAGGATCAGTAATTCTTGATTCGTATACTCCTTTGGCTGCGGTTACTTTTTTTTCTGCTGTTTTTGCTGCTGTTTTTGCTTCTCTTGCTGCTGGAACGGTACCGAGCTTCTTCGCAAGTGCCGCGCGAACAGCTCTATCGCCGGGAGCCTTAGTTATTACCTCCACTTTTTTCCCTCTTGGGCCGACTCTTGCGGTCTCGCCTTTTGTTGCAGCATCAATTTTATTTTGTAAATTTTGCGCTAAGCCCGCTTCTGTTCCAACCAAGGCTTGGCCAGCTTGCTTTTTTTGGTACGCAGCACCGGTGGCTGTTCCGGCCTCGGCAGCAATAATTTTGTCCCTTGCAGCCATTTTAGCTTGACGATAGCTTCTTTCATTCTCCCGTTGTTGTTCTTGAAATGCCCTATGCTTTTCGTTTGCAGAGTCGTAGGCCTTAGTGGCTTTATCTAGTGTCCCCGCTAAAGGTGCCGCAGCCCTTTCCAGTTGCTGCATCTGGTGCGTTATTGAATTAAAGAATTTATGAAGAGTCGGCATCCTTAGTTTCTTGTCAGCATACTGTCGTCTTGCTTCCTGCAGTGACTTATGTTCCTCCGGGGCAGTACCAAACGGATCTGCAAAATTAGGGACAAAGCCAAATGAACTTTTTGAAACAGTTCTGCTGGCAGTAAAATCACTACCATGTAAAGCCTTAGCTCTCGAGGCCATGCCGCCTTCCTGCTGCTTGTTTGTCACTATGAGATTGCCGGGGCTACCAATTCCGGGAGAGGTTGTTAGCACTGGTGTTACTCCGAAGCTGGCTTCGCGTCCCATTGCGGCAGAAGCCATGCCTGCTAGCTCGGGTTGCCTATTGAGAACTTGTTGGGCAGTGTAAGAAACTGCAAAGTTTGGAATATTGCCCATAGCGAAAGGAATTTTATCCATCGCTGAAAGGAGTGGCTTGAGCGCGCCAGTCTTGGCGGCAACCCCTATTCCCACGGTGCCCAACGTCTTCAGTAAAAGAGGGGCGTTTTGACTCGCCCACTCTAGAAGTCCGGCGTCTGGTTCTCGTGTGAGTCTGGCTAAATTTTTCTCTTTCGCCGCCTTTCTCTCCGCTTTGGTTTTTATCTTCTTGGGCAACTTCGCAAAGTTTGGAATGTTGCCTTCAGCAAGGCCTGTATTTATTTTCTCTACTCTAGGGTATTTTGCATTTGGAGATATTCCGTGTTCTTTGCGGTAGCGAGCTGCGGCAGCTTCTGCAGCTGTATTACCTTTGACGCTTGAAGGAACTGTCAGCGAGTCGATCTCATTCATCTTAATTGGCAATTGCTTACCATCCTTGTCTCTAAGAACAAACTGTGGTTTTCTGGCGCTTGATATAAAGTTTGGAATGTT